>DOVL01000178.1:0-402 GCA_003520105.1 Lachnospiraceae bacterium
AAGAGGATAAGCTTGTTCCGAAATACGGAGTTTATACATCAAAGGTTCTGGTTGGCGAAGATGAGTATAGAGGCATCACAAATATAGGTGAGAAGCCGACGGTCGGAGGCTGTCCGGTTTCTGCGGAAACTTATATTTTTGATTTTGATAAGGACGTATACGGTGAGACGGTAACTGTAATTCCTGAGAGGTTCCTCAGGGAGGAGAGACGCTTTTCGTCGGTCGATGAACTGAAGGAACAGCTGGAGAAAGATATCCGGAACGCGCGTTAGTCTAGTTCTTTAGATATTATGAATAGATTTGACAGTGATCGGCCTGTGAGATATATTTAACATGTTGTGAAAAAACTGACGCCGGATTATGTAAACCGGTAGATGAGCACCAGTAGCTCAGTGGATAGAG
>DOVL01000178.1:428-8520 GCA_003520105.1 Lachnospiraceae bacterium
TCAGTGGATAGAGCAGTGGCCTCCGGAGCTGCGTGCGTAGGTTCGATTCCTATCTGGTGCATTATTACTTTTGGTTATGATAACCTTTTGGAGGGGAAATGGCAGATCAGGAAAAAAATAAAGATCAACAGAATAAGAAAAAGCTTATTATAATTATCTGGGCAGTATTTTTAGTTGTAGTTGCAGCCGGAGTCGTGCTCTTTGCAGCAAACTATGGCAAGCTTAAGAAAGCGACTGAGGATAAGAAGACCGAGAAGGTTTATGAGAAAAATACTCATTCGGAAATAAATATTCTCGTAAGGAAATACCTCACGGCACTTACCAATTGTGATCAGGACAGTCTCAAAATGATGGTTACGGATCCGTCACAGTTTGACGATATGACGATATATATCAATCGATCAAATAATGTAACCGGATATGAAGATATTGACTGTTATACACTTCCGGGAATGACGGATAATTCTTACCTTGTTTATGTTGTATCATATGTTTCGCTGAAGGATGTTAAGAGTACACCGATGGATATCATGGTATTTTACATCGTTAACAGTGAAGGAGAGCTTTTGATAAATAACCAGACAGATCCAAAGATCCAGGATTACATCGATCAGAAGACACTTGAACAGGATATTCAGGATGTCTACAGGATGGTCAAAGAGGACGAGGACAGATGTTATGAAGAGGACGAAACCCTCAGACAGTTCTATGAGAGGATTAACGGTAAGAATGATTCGGAAGAATAACCATAAATAACAAGCCATGCTCTGTTCTTGATCTGCTTCGCGAATCAAGAACCATCGCCATAGGCGCGTTATAACACAACGTGCTCGGTTCTTGATCTGCTTTGCAAATCAAGAACCATCGCCATAGGCGCCGTATAACACAAAAAATCAGGATACAGATATGGATGCGAGCATCCATCTGTATCCTGATTTTTTGTGTTGCATGGCTTGTTATATTACTTAATTTCAGTTATATTTATTCCTCTGCTCTTAACCGGGGTTGAGAAAACAATCTGAGTTTCGGTTTTGCCGTATTCCTGAAGGTGACCGATAAAGGTATCGAGCGCCTGTGTACTTGGGAAGCAAACCTTGATCAGCATTGAGAACTGACCGGTTACACAGTTGCATTCCAGAACATTAGGGCAGGAGCTTATGAAAGGATAGAACTCCGGCTTCTGCTTAGGCTCAAGCTGCAGATTAATAAATGCTGTAATATGATAACCGAGAGTGACAGGCTCAACGTCAGCGTGGTAGCCGCTTATGATTCCCTGTTTTTCAAGTCTTTCTATACGTGCTGATACAGCAGGTGATGAAAGAAACACCTGGCTTGCGAGATATTTAAGAGGATATCTTGCATTTTCCTGAAGCAGACTGAGCAGCTTCTTGTCTATCTTGTCCATCTTTTCCATGATATATGCTCCTTGTTATTCTCGGAGGATCGTTTGGTTTTGACCCGTGGATGCCTCTTTATTATATTTGTATAAAATGATGCATCTATTCATTGGTATAATAGAATGTATATTGGATACAACAATGCTAGTATATATAATTATGATGCTGTTTTCAAGTGTGTTTTTTAAAAATATTTAGAAAAAACATATATTTGCTTAATTATATTAATTGCTTGGCGCAAAATTAACCGGTTTCGATATAAAACTATCGGTAAAATACAGAATTGAAAATGTTACTGTATATTTTAAATCTTGTATAAATTTAGTGAATAAAACGAGTGCCAATAAAGCGTAGATATGTTACAATTAAAAATAGTGTATTGGATGGAAAACATGTATTTTTGATAGACGAGGTAACGATAATGCCGGATTCGGAAGGAATCAGAATTAATAAATATCTCAGTGAAGCGGGAGTTCTCTCGAGGCGCAAGGCCGACGAGGAGATCGAACGCGGAAATATAACCATAAACGGTGAGACAGCGACTCAGGGACAGAAGGTTTTTCCGGGGGATGAGGTCTGCTATAACGGAAAGCCTGTCGGTGATAAGCAGAAGAGAGTTATACTTGCGTATAATAAGCCGCTCGGACTTGTATGTACGGCAAAGGATGCCGATAAGGACAGCATCTTCAGGAAGCTTGATTATCCGGAGAAGCTGATATACGTTGGGCGCTTGGATAAGGATTCGCAGGGACTTCTGCTTCTTACAACGGACGGTGAACTTGCAAATACGATTCAGAAGTCAAGGAACGGCCATGAGAAAGAATATGTCGTAAGGGTTGATCAGGACATAACGGATGACTTTATTAAGGGAATGCGCGGTGGTGTTCCGATACTTGATACCGTTACGAAAAAATGCAGGGTTGTTAAACAGGGCAATCGTTCATTCCGCATCGTCCTTACTCAGGGACTTAACCGACAGATCAGAAGGATGTGCGAGTATTTCGGTTACAGAGTGGTCTTTCTGAAAAGAATAAGAGAGATGAATATTGAACTGGGGAATCTTAAACCGGGAGAGTATCGCGAGCTTACGGCAGTGGAGGAGAGCGAACTTCGGAGAATGTGTAAGAGCGAGGAAAATGCCTATGAATCGGGTTTCAAAAAGATTTAAAAGAGAATGACATTAGGATTTGGAGGTTAAAGGAATATGTATTTTGATAACAAGATCTTAGTTGGAAAATCAGGGGAAGAAAATGTTTACATCTATCCGCAGATGGCAAACCGTCACGGACTTATAGCAGGAGCAACCGGTACAGGTAAGACAGTAACTCTTAAGGTGCTTGCGGAGTCCTTCAGTGATGCCGGTGTGCCTGTATTTCTTGCGGACGCAAAGGGCGACCTTGCGGGAATGATCAAGGAAGGCGTTATGAACGAGAACGTTCAGAAGCGTGTGGACAAGATGAATCTGAATGAGGCAGGTTTTAATCTCAAGGCTTATCCTGCAACCTTCTGGGATGTATTTCAGAAGGGCGGACTTGCTCTCAGAACGACCATTTCAGAGATGGGACCGATGCTTCTCGGAAGAGTTCTCGGACTTAATGATACACAGTCGGATATTCTTACGATCATTTTCAAGATTGCTGACGATGAGCAGCTTCTTCTGATCGATACCAAGGATCTTAAGGCTATGATCAAGCATGTCAGCGATAAGGCCGACGAATACAGCATTACCTACGGAAATATGGCTAAGCAGAGCCTTGCAGCTATCACAAGAGCTGTAGTTGCTCTCGAAGCTGAGGGTGGAGATACCTTCTTCGGCGAACCTGCTATTGATATCAAGGACTGGTTCATTCCTGAGGCAGACGGCAGGGGAAGAATACAGATACTTGACTGCCAGAAGCTTATGCTGAATCCAACGATGTATGCAACCTTTATGCTCTGGATGATATCTGAGCTTTTCGAGATGCTCCCGGAAGCCGGTGATCTTGATAAGCCTAAGATGGTATTTTTCTTTGATGAAGCACATATGCTCTTTGATGATGCTCCGAAGGCACTCCTTTCCAAGGTTGATCAGCTGGTTAAACTTATCAGATCAAAGGGCGTAGGAATCTTCTTCGTAACACAGAACCCTCGAGATATCCCTGATTCGGTTCTTGCACAGCTTGGAAATAAGGTTCAGCACGCTCTTCGTGCGTACACACCTGCAGAGCAGAAGAACATCAAGGCAGCTGCACTTTCATTCAGGGAGAATCCTGAGATAAATACTGTTGATGCACTTCAGGCACTCGGTACAGGCGAGGCTCTTATCTCTGTACTTGATGAGGAAGGTGTTCCGACCATCGTTAAACAGGCGAAGATACTTCCGCCACAGAGCCAGATGGGTGCTATAGATGACAACGAGAGAAATCTTGCAATAATGAATGACAGACTCAATTCTAAATACAGCGGAGCCTTCGACAGGGATTCAGCTTTTGAATTCCTTCAGAGAAGAGCTGAGGCAGAGGAAAGATTTGCAGCGATGGAGGCTGAAAAGCTTGAGCTAGAGAAGCAGCGTATGAAGGCGCAGGCTGAAGCTGAGAAGGAACGCCAGAGATACGAGCGTGAGCTGCAGAAGGAGAGAGAACGTCAGGAACGTGAATATCAGAAGATGCGCGAACGTGAAGAACGTGAAGCTGAGAAGGAACGCCAGAGACGTCAGAAAGAGATGGATAAATTCGGACGCAAGGTAACCCAGAGCTTCGCACGTGGACTTTTTGATACATTTATGAGACGATAGACCGGAATAATTATATTATTCACGTATGCATATACCTCCGCTTTTGCATTTTCGCTGATAAAGAGGTATATGTATGCGTGAATTTGTCTGTTATGGACTATAAAAAAGATGGGTTTGAAAGGGATAACATGAATCAGGTAGATAGAATAAAAGAATTGGTAGTTATATTAAACGAAGCATCTAAAGCATATTATGCAGAAGATCATGAAATCATGAGTAACCTCGAGTACGATGCTTTGTATGATGAATTATGCAAACTGGAAGAAGAGACCGGTATGGTTCTTGCAAACAGTCCGACGCAGAAGGTTGGTTATGAGGTCGTTTCGGAGCTTCCGAAGGAGGCTCATCCACAGCCTATGCTTTCACTTGACAAGACCAAGGATCCTGAGGCACTTCGTTCGTGGCTGAACGGACGTGAGGGCGTTCTTTCGTGGAAGATGGACGGACTTACTGTTGTCCTTACTTACGAGAACGGTGAACTGATCAAGGCTGTAACAAGAGGAAACGGAGAGATCGGAGAGGTTATAACTGCTAATGCCAAAACCTTTGTAAATATACCGACAAGGATTTCTTACAAGGGCAAGCTTTCTCTCAGAGGCGAGGCGATTATTACATATTCCGATTTTGACAGGATCAATGCCGGAATAGCCGATATTGATGCAAAATACAAGAATCCGCGTAACCTATGCAGCGGTTCGGTTCGTCAGTTAAGCAGTAAGATAACTGCAGAGAGAAATGTAAGATTCTATGCATTTTCTCTTGTTGAGCCTGATGATACTGCCCTGGTGGAGAGCTTTGACAATTCATTTATCAAAAGATTTGAGTTCCTTTCGGGACTTGGCTTTGAGGTTGTTGAATATAAGAAGGTTACTCCTGATACGATAATTGACACGATCAAATGGTTTTCGGAGAAAATAGTTGAGAATGATTTTCCATCCGACGGACTGGTGCTTTCTTTTGAAGATGTTGAATATGGCAGAAGTCTCGGCAGAACAGCAAAGTTCCCGAGAAATGCCATCGCCTTCAAATGGAAAGACGAGCAGGCGGAGACAACTTTACAGATGATCGAGTGGAGTCCTTCGAGAACCGGGCTTATCAATCCGGTGGCTGTATTTGACCCTGTTGAACTCGAGGGCACGACAGTCAGCCGCGCGAGTGTTCACAATATCAGTATTGTGAAGGAACTTGCTCTCGGCATCGGTGACAGGATCACTGTATATAAGGCAAATATGATAATTCCGCAGATCGCTGAGAACCTGACACGTTCCGGCAAAATTGAGATACCGGATACTTGTCCTTCCTGCGGAGGTCCGACCGTGATCAAGAACGACAACGGAACTGAAACTCTCTGCTGTGATAATCCGGAATGTCCGGCAAAAAATATAAAGGGCTTCACGCTTTTTGTTTCAAGAAATGCGATGAATATTGACGGACTATCAGAAGCGACGATCGAGAAGTTCGTTGACAGAGGCTTCCTCAGAAACTATACAGACTTTTATAAACTGGCTGCTCATCGTGATGAGATCGTAAATATGGAAGGCTTCGGCGAGAAGTCCTACAACAATATGCAGGATGCGATTGAGAAGTCTAAGAAGGTTACAGCCGGTGGATTTATCTACGCACTAGGAATCCCGGGCGTCGGAGTTGCCAATGCGAAGCTTATTGCGAAGCATTTTGATGAAGATCCGGATAAAATAAAATCAGCCGGTGTTGAAGAGCTTGGTGAGATAGAAGGAATCGGAGATGTCATTGCCGGAGATTTTGCGGCGTATTTTGCAAACGAAAGGAACCTTCAGCAATACGAAGAGCTTGCATCGATGCTCGAAATCATAAAATCAGAGAAGAGCAGCGAGCAGGATCTTGCCGGAATGACCTTTGTAATAACAGGTTCACTTGAAACCTATGCGAACCGCGACGAGCTGAAGAACGAAATAGAAGCCCGCGGCGGCAAAGTCGCAGGCTCTGTATCCAAGAACACAACATATCTTATTAACAATGACATCACTTCCAATTCTGGCAAAAACAAAAAAGCCAAGGAACTCGGTGTCCCAATAATTTCTGAATCTGATTACAAACAATTATAAAGAATTCATAAGTTTATAAAAGTTTATAACGAAGTGAAATGATCAGTTATCTCCAGTCGTATGGCGTCATCTGATATACATAGTAATTCAACCAATTAGTATAAAGCATATTTGCGTGACAGCGCCATGACTTAACAGGATCTTCGGCCGGGTCATCGGAAGGATAATAATTAACAGGAATATCAGGATTGAGACCTCTCTTCATGTCCCTTTTATATTCCTGATCAAGAGTATAGGTATCATATTCCGGATGACCGTTTACAAATATATTCTTGCCGTCCTTATCAATAATGATATATGGACCGGTTACATATGAATCGGCGATTATCCTGAGATCGGAACACTTCTCGATATCTTCTCTGTTTATACCTGTGTATCTTGAAACAGGAACGAGGAAGGTATCATCAAAGCCTCTGACGATCTCTGTCTTTCTATGAACTGTGTACTGCTGATAGATTCCTGAAAGCTTTGCAGGAAGCTCGAACTTTCTGACACCGTAATGGTAGTAGAGACCTGCCTGAGCACCCCAGCAGATGTGAAGGGTGGAGGTTACATTTGTCTTGGCCCACTCCATGATGGCACAGAGCTCCTTCCAGTATTCCACATCTTCAAAATCCAGCTTCTCAACAGGTGCACCTGTAATGATCAGACCATCCCACTTGCGGTTCTTAACCGTATTGAAATCAGAATAAAACTTCTCAAGGTGAGCAAGAGAAGTGTGCTTTGATTCGTAGGAAACTGTTCTGATGAAGGTGATATTTACCTGCAGAGGAGTATTTGATAGACTTCTGAGCAGCTGAAGCTCTGTATCCTCCTTAAGAGGCATGAGATTCAGTATCAGAATATCTATCGGACGAATATCCTGCGTGGTCGCACGGTTTTCGTCCATGACAAATATATTTTCATCTTCAAGTATTTTCTTGACCGGAAAGTCATTATCTATTTTGATCGGCATGTTTTCACGTCCTTTATTATTGGTTTAAATATGATTGTATGTATGATCATAGCTCTATCGGAACAAAGGTCGGCTTCATATCACGGAAGGTGCAGTAGAAGCGGAAACCGAAGTTTCGGAGCCTCTTTGCTGCGTCGCTAAATGCATAACCTACATGCTCCAGATGGTGAGCGTCACTTCCGATGGTTATTATCTCGCCGCCCATCTCTCTGTAAAGCTTAAGTATATCATCATGAGGATGCATGAAGCTGAGTCCTCTGTAGAGACTGCCTGTATTTATCTCGATTCCCTTGCCGTCATAGATCATCTTTTTGAAGACGGCTTCAAAGATCTCCAGATAATCATTTGATCTGAAATTGTCAGCCTTGGTCGGACCGTAGCGAAGGATATAATCGAGATGACCGTAAACATTATAGTCACTAAAATGAGTAACGTTATATAAAATATCTTCGAAATACTTTCTATAGGCGTCCTTCTCGTTCTTGCCTTCAAAGTATTCCGGATAGTACGGATCCATATTATCCACAACATGAGTGGAGCAGATTATAAAGTCCAGCCCAGAATGCTCACTGCTGAAGCTGTTCAGCTTCTCGCAGGTTGATGGCATAACTCCCTGTTCAACACCGATCCTCAGACTGAAAGGAACGATATCGTTCTGAAGAAAGTCGGGAGACTGGCATTTGAGCTTCAGCTCCTTAAGATAAGCTATGTAATTATCTGTATCAAGATCGAAGGTCACGCCGTCCGGAGTTTCAGGGAAATCCATGTCGTTGTGATCGGTGATGCAGATCGATTCCATACCAAGGCGTCGCGCAGCCATGATAAGTTCTTCGACATCGGTTTCGCAGTCACCGGAAAATCTTGTATGTAAATGATAATCAGG
>DOVL01000132.1 GCA_003520105.1 Lachnospiraceae bacterium
ATCATCTACCAGTTCACCTGCGGAGAGATAAAAAACACTGTGTCCCTGATCAAGTATCTCCTTGGCTATACAGTTCGTCAGAAAAGTTTTTCCTCTGCCTGTTTCGCCGAAGATAATGATGCTGCCACGCTGACTCTCGAAATTATGTATGTATTTCTTCGCTCTGTCAAGAATATTTTTTATATTTTCGTATGGAGATATGTCCTCACCCGAGGCAACCTCCCTGCTGTAGTAGCTTATATCAAAGGTGTCGAAGTTCTCTTCGGAAAGCCTCCGGGCAATATTTGACTGCCTGTATCTCTCCTCAACTATCATCTGCCTGAGGCACCTGCATTTTTCTCCGTTAACATATCCCTCGTCCTTACAGAGAGGGCAGACAAACCTTCTTTCAAGGTAGTCTTCATCATATCCGTTTTTGACAAGGAGCTTCCTCTTCTTCTCGGAAAGGAGGTCGTTTTTCTTCTGCAGCTGTGCCAGTGCGGCTATACTGTCAACACCTTCCTTTTCGTCTGTCGAATGAATATTATTCCTGATTGCGAGGATCGTTCCTTCTCTCAGTTCATTATCGATTTCTTTAATCTCGGGTATCTTGTCGTATACCTCTTCACGCCGTCTGTTCTGATCCTTCTTGGCATCACTTCTTCTCTGCTCAAGTCTCATCAGAATCTCGTCCATATCAAATATGTAACTCATTCTTTTCTATTGACCTCTCTCACGGACATCTTCGTAAGTTCATCCCATTCTTCATCGGTGCTGCTCTGCTTATAATTACCAAAGGTTCCGAGTCTTCCATCGGTTCCGGTACTCTTCTTTCTTGATTTCTCAAATCTTTCATCGGCAGCTTCTATATCTCTGAAGTTCTTGACATTGTCATTATGCCATTTATCAAGAATTCCGTTTACATATGCAAATGTTGCTGAGTTTGGTCTTGTGATAATTGCTCTTCTGCAGGCTTCTCCGATTATATCCTCACCGTATCCGAACTCATTCTGCCACATCTTGATGTAGCCCATCTCGGCAGGTGTAGGAACGGTACGGTTGGTAATTCCGAGTTCCTTGAAGATCATTCTGTAAAGAGAGTTAAATGAGGCTGTATATTCCTCCGCCTCTTCACGGCTGCTTATACCTCTTTCATACCAGTTTATCGCAACAGCCTGAACATAATTGGCTCTGGTCTTGTTGATCGTAGCACAATACTCAAGGAGATATTCTATCTGATCCTTCGGGAAGCCAAGATCATCATATACATAGATGAGCATATCCATATCGGTCTGAGACAAAGTCCTGTTGAAATACGCCTCAGCCTGTTTTACAAGATCCCTGAAGTTCTCATCCTTCTGCTTCTCGTTTATCGCATCGGCATCAAGCTTTTCCTTAACCGGAGCCTTGTTCTTCTCTTCTCTCACACCGGCAAGCTCATCTACCTCGGCGATATGATTTACTCTCTCAGTTTTTCTGCGTGGAGCTCTGCTTTCCCTCTTCTTATCAAGAAGAAGCATGTCATCTTCCTTCTTCTCCTCTTCCTCGCTGAACTCAGCTGAGAAGTCAAGAACATTGTCAAGCTCGAGTCCCTTGTCAGGAGCTTCTATATTTTTAAGAACTATTCCGGAAATATTACCCTTTGTATCATATATAAAGCTGAGTACTCCGACCGATATCCAATATCTGATTGCTCTGCAGACATCCTTCTCGGTACATCTGAAATAATCAGCTATGTCGCTTACCGAAACCGGTCTGCCGCAGGAATAAAGCCTTACCAGATATAAGTAAACCTTTACGAAGTCCCCGTTCGCATCAGCCATGTAATAATCAATAAAATTGTTGGAGATCTCCGAAAAAGTCTCCCTGTTTTCTGTTGAAATTGTAATGTTCATAGTTTATGTAATCTGCCTTCCACCTATTGTAACACCCTCAGTGTCAATCACCGTAACTCCCTCATGATGACCAAAATCCCTGCGATTCTTGTTCCATTTTCACGCAGTATTCCCCAAGGGTTCTTACAGTATACCACAAGTGTTTTTTTATGCAACCGCTCATCAGGCTCGGAAGTATCTATCAAAATTTTGTGGAAACTGTTGATAATGTTATTTCAGTTGACAGACTATTCGGGGCAAACCGCCTGTTTACGTACATCCTGCAATTTGTCAGACTACTAATGATTGTTGATAAAAAACAAAATCACCCGCCGGATTAAGGCGAATGATTTTGTTGGAATTGTTGAAAACTATTTTTTCAGCAGAGAAACACCGACAGAATCTATATTTCCCGCGCCCATAGTTATTAACACATCATTTTCTTTTGAATTTTTTTCAAAATATTTTTCTATTGACAAAAAGTCACCGAGATATACTGCATCCGTGCCCTTTTCTTTAAGAAGTTTTTCGATATCTCTTGACGAAACTCTTCCGTCATCCTTCTCTCTTGCAGCGTAAATATCAGCAAGAAGAACATGATCTGCAGCAGAAAGAGCCTCTGCAAACTGTGGAAGCAGTGAGTAAGTTCTGGTATAAGTATGCGGCTGGAAAGCAACCCAGAGATCACCTTTCTTGATCTCATTTGCAACCTTAAGTGTTGCGGCTATCTCAGTCGGATGGTGAGCATAGTCATCCACAACAATGGCTCCCTTGTCTGTTGTACCCTTATATTCGAAACGTCTCTTTGCGCTGCTGCATCCGAGAAGTCCTTCTTTTATATCATCAAAAGAGATTCCCAGTTCTCTTGCCGCTGCAATAACAGAAAGGCTGTTAACGGCATTATGCTTTCCGGTAACATTAAG
>DOVL01000080.1 GCA_003520105.1 Lachnospiraceae bacterium
TAACCGTATCTGAATATAGGAAGTGGGTTTTGTTATAATAACCAGGACTACTTACTCCGTCTCCCATATCGTCAAATCCAAGACTTACTACACCATTCTTAGAAAAATAGAGATTATTAGCACCACTATTAGTTTTACGTAGGCTTATTTCAAAATGATACAGCATCTCCGAATTGTCATCGATCAAAGCACCCATAACAGCCGATCCTTCCTGTCTGATCTCTATTTTTCCGGTGCTGTCCATAACGGTTCTGGTAGCTGCAAGCTCTCCGTAGTTAATAATATTTCCGCCGTTTATAACTGTGAGCGTATCAGGATGCAAGTGATATAAATCCATTACTACTTCGTTGTATCCATTAGTATACTTTAGCATTTCCTCTCGACAGTTATTTAACTCTGTAAGAGCATAAACCTTTCCGCCCGGCATGATGATCATATCTCCGCCGTTTATGGTTATAGTACCTTCCTTGGTACCTCTGTAAGGAGATATGCAACCGCCATCCTTGACGATTATGGTGCCTCCGTTGCAGATGATCTGCCCGTTATTGATGAAGTTTCCGTCAATCGCAAGAACTCCACCTTTATTAACAACTATTTTTGAAGTTTCAGGAAGTACAACGCCCTCAGCCTGTGCTGGCTTGTTGTTCTGGTCGATGTATGTGGCATCGCCGACTATAAGCATCTGGTCTTTTCCAACGGTTGTTATGCCACCTTCACCGGAGACTTCGTCGCCGCCCTCACCCTTTATTGAAGCCAGAACGTGCTGGGTACCGACGTAGATCTCGAATTCATCCGGAGCCTCAGCCTTACGCTGTTTCAAATTACCACCTGCATCTTTGACATTGAAGTTGAAAGGATTGATCCAACCATTCAGCACGGTCATCCATCCTTTGTTACTCTGTCCGTCTCCTACTATCTGCCAGTAGCTTCCGTTATAACCATCGGCATGCTGGGTTGTTATGGAATAATAGTGTGTTTTAAAATCGTTATCATCAAACCATGGATAATAATTGGTTAGCTGATTACATGGTTCACCTTTTTCACCGCTAACGCCACTGTTGTTGTAGATGAGATAGATGTGGTCACGTGATGCACGGTCTCCGAAACCCAGATATGACATATCAGCGGGATTTGATTTTGCAGTTCCGTCACATACTGCAATGGCGGCTTTATTTATTTTGTCTTTTGAAAGATCTTTCGCCTGTACAAAAAGAACACCCATACATCCGCCGGTAGTGAAGAATTTATCCTTGAATTTAGACTTGTATGTTGTATTATAACCTGCAATTGTACCAACATACTCGTTAGGGTTTTCGAGAATCCATTCGTTTATGCCGGTATCTTCATCTCCACGGCCATCTTCGTCAAGCTTCATGAAGAAATTGCTGTACTGGTCGAAACAGTATGTATATGGATGACTGGAACCTGGTATGGTTTTGCCATAAACCTTATTTATCTCTGCGGTGTATTCATCACCGAGGGTTTTGGCAAGTCTGTCAAAATGATTATACCATCCCGTTGAGACGGTTTCACGCGGAAGATAGATGTGATCCGCATCATTATACAGAGAAACAAATCTGTATACACCCGGTGTGGTGGAAGAGTCCAAATAGCAGAACATGCATGCATGGAATTTGCCATCTTTAAACTTTTCATAGATATTATCCTTGGTCACGCGTTCCCACTCCCAGAATGAGATACGACCATTCTCATCATCAAGAATATCTGTTTTGACAGCACCTTCCTCGGTTGATCCTGCTTCAGTGGATGTATTTGATCCGGATTCTGTCGTCGGATCATCGGCATATGACCTTTCGGTACTTCCTCCGAATGCTGCAACAGAAAACATCAGAGCAGCAATTCCGGTTATGATTTTATTACGAAATTTTTGAATCTTGATCATATTCTTTTCCTTTCTGTTTTATATCTGAAAAAGCACATAATAACATACGATATTTAGTATATGATGTTATTATATATCATAAAGTGCAACAAAAGCGCAACTAAGTTTTATAACAAGCCATGCACTCGCAAAAAGAAATGCACAGATGGGATGCTTGCATACCATTCTGTGCGTTTCTTTTTGCGAGTATACGGCGCCTATGGCGCTGGTTCTTGATACGCGAAGCGAATCAAGAACACAGGGCTTGTTAAAATACTTTTTGAAACAGGTTGAACATATGTTTGGTTTATGATAATATTGTACCAGTATAGTTGATAGTGTTCAGGTGTTTACCAACTTCCGACGGAGGAAGACTTCAGTATGAGATTTATGTTCGAAAAGGGTAAAATATATAATGAAGTATACCGCGACCAGCCGATCAAGCCGCGGTATGGCTATCCTATGCCTGAACAGATAAGAAGTATGAGGGCTCTGCAGAAGCAGGATGAGAGGATGGGAGTTCCGCGTGCACAGAGCTTTGTGAAGCTGGCCCGTCTTATGGCAGGGTTTGAGGATGATTTTCAATATGACAAAACAGTCAGCAGGCGATGCCCGGCGTATGACAGCCTGAGCGATATCGAGCTTAGGGGGTATTTTGGATGGAGGACCAGGTATAAGAATGGGAGTAATGAGCCGGCAGGTTCATATGCGGAAATATATATGTCGGAACTTCTGAATGGGATAAGTACGTCGGATAACATGGATGCATATGAAAAAATGTGTGAGCTGCGAGACCGGTGCGGACAGTATATTTCAAATGTGGATAAGCTGATAGTTGATTTTGTGATCTTTAATAATCTTCCGGATGAACTTATCTGTGGAAATGAGCAGTTTGAGGCGGATAGAAATATATGCGCTATTATTAATCGTTTTTCAAACCGGATGAATGATAATAGTATAAAGCGCCCCGGTACTGTGGATGCTGGGCATAATTATGATAGTCCAACGTCGAATGATAGATATACAAATGATATACTGGACGCCATGATTGCTGTATCGTATTTCTTCCGATTGACGGAAACCAAGCTGTACAGAGAAGAGAAGAATGATTTCTCGAATGTAGCTGATAGATGCTTTGGGAGGCTGGTATCTTATTATAAAGAAAAACGTAACAGAAGCTTTCTGGATGAAATGATAGGAAGGCCGTCAATCTGGCCATACGTTATGTTTTCCGGAGCAGTGGCATATGCTTCCGGAACGGAAGAGGGATATGAATATCATATAAATGATGTTCGGGCGGTTTTCTACAAGAATTCACACTGGTCGGTAAAACGGTATTCGCCGGATGAAAAGAAAAGAAAAAATCTGCAGGATTTTCTGGCAGCGGTGTATATGGCGTATCTTGATATTAGAGTGGATGTGAGTGAAAAAACTGCTGATCCTGTATCACGTGCTTTTGATAATGCTATTCAAGAAGAAAGTGGTTTACATAACACCGATGCTCTGCCTAGATTAAAGGCTCTTGGTATTAGCGAGTTGAAAACACCTGCTTGGATGAAGAAGCTGATCGAGGAAGAATGCAGAATATACTTTGAGGAGAAGAGGCTGGCAGAAGAGCGGAAGGTTCGTATTGATTTCTCAAAGCTTGATTCCATAAGAGAGAAGGCTGCGGTTGTCAGAGATAAGCTGATTGTGGATGAGGAGATAGTTTCGACATATGATGTTGTCGGAAATGATTTTTTTGATAATAATCAGTCGAAAAATGAAGCTGCTGATACAACTACTGCTGATACAAACGCTGCTGACACAAAAACTGATATAATTGATAATAAAGATGATGGCTGTTCCGATATTCATGATAACAGCAATGATCTGCTCAATGATCTTGAGAAAAGGGTTATATCGGCAATCATTCAAGGTGATGATCTAGGATTCGTGAGGTCAGAGGGTAAGATGCTGTCGGTTGTTATCGATACTGTCAACGAGAAGCTGTACGATATTTTTGGTGACAGTGTTATTTATGATGATGGTATGCCAAAGATTTATGAAGATTATACTGATGAACTTATGGAAATGATCAAATAATATGAGTTTATACAATGATGTATCCAATATGTTATTCGTTGAATTAAATGATTTAGTGTAAATTTCGGGAGAAAAAATGTTGATAGACAGAAAAGCACCGCGCAGGATCGCGCAGGCAATAATGAGTTCTCTAAAAGGTGGAGTTGTTCCAAGGGTCGGACTCCCTTATATTACAGTCGGAAGAGAGAAGGAGATTGAGGCCTTTCTTTCTGATGAGGAAATAATTGCAGAAGGAGGAGCATCCTTCAGATTTATCGTGGGTAAATACGGCAGTGGAAAGAGCTTCCTCCTGCAGACAATCAGAAATTATGCTCTGGATAAGAATTTTGTGGTTATAGATGCTGACCTTTCGCCGGAACGCAGGCTCCAGGGAACGCACGGGCAGGGACTTGCAACATATAAAGAGCTTATCAAAAATATGTCCACAAAAACCAGACCGGAGGGCGGTGCCTTGAACCTCATCCTCGACAGATGGATCAATCAGGTTGAGAGAGAGGTTATCGAGAAGAACGAGATTAATCTGTCAAGTTCTGTTACTGATGCAGTACAAGCTGAATCAGACAGTTTTGCCGGTGAGGGAGGAATAAAGAGTAGAGTTGATGGCGAAAGCAGTATTCATGATCTTGTGAATAAAGAGATTCGTAATATCATATTTTCCCTTAATGAAATGGTTCATGGTTTTGATTTTGCGAAGCTGCTGACTATTTATTACGAAGCGTATATTAATGGTGACGATGAGAGTAAGGCGAAGGTCATTAAGTGGTTCAGGGGTGAATATACCACCAAGACTGAAGCAAAACAGGATCTCGGTGTTAATATAATCATCACCGATGATGACTGGTATGAATATATCAAGATTTTTGCGGCGTTCTTAAGAAAAGCAGGCTATTCGGGACTTTACATACTGATCGATGAACTGGTCAATCTCTACAAGATAACCAATTCGATTACAAGGCAGAATAATTATGAGAAGATGCTTGCGATGTATAACGATGCGATGCAGGGTAAGGCTCAGTACATGGGAATCATCATGTGCGGTACACCTGAATGCATGGAGGATAAGAGACGAGGTATCTTCAGTTATGAGGCGCTTCGGTCAAGACTTGGAAGCGGCAGATTTTCAGGTGATCACGCGGACCTTTTGGCACCGGTCATAAAACTTAAGGCGCTCAGCTACGAGGAGATGCTTGTGCTGACAGAGAAGCTGTCTGCGCTGCACGCAGATCTTTATAACTATGATCAGAAACTAACTGATGATGACTTGGTATATTTCCTGAAAGCCGAATATGAGAGGATCGGAGCGAGTCAGCTTATCACTCCGAGAGAGGTCATAAGAGACTTTATTGAGCTTCTGGATATCCTGTATCAGGAGCCGGGAACACAGCTCATGGAGCTGCTTAGTTCAGGCGGCTTCCGATTCGGCGATTCTCTCGCTGTAACCGATAGTGCGGATACTGTCTCTGAGGAATATGCAGAGTTTACGATATAATAATTCGAAAACCGAATTAAGTTGTTTATGATATTGCAATAATTGAAAATATATAAACACAGTATGAAAGGACATGACGTTATGAAGATACTTGTTTTAGGTGGTACGAGATTCTTTGGGATTCCAATGGTAAAAAGGCTGGTTGAAGATGGACACGAGGTGACAATCGCAACCAGAGGAAGGGCCGTTGATCCGTTTGGAGATAAGGTTGAGAGGGTGACACTTGAGAGAACTGATCCGGAGAACATGAAGCAGGTATTGGCGGGAAAGCACTTTGATGTGGTGATCGATAAGATTGCCTATGCATCAAATGATATTAAATATGCTATGGAAAGCATTGACTGTGATAAATATATTCAGATGTCGAGTACGGCTGTCTATGATCCAAAGATGGTAAATACAGTCGAAGAGGATTTTGACGGAAAAGAACGTCCGGTTATCTGGTGCAACAGGGCTGATTTTCCTTATGCTGAGATAAAACGCCAGGCGGAGTTCGCACTCTGGCAGGAGTATTCGGACAGAAAATGGATAGCAGTCAGATATCCGGTAGTCCTCGGCAGGGATGATTATACAGCGAGACTGAAGTTCTATGTTGATCATGTAAAGAATAAACTTCCGATGAAAATTGATAATTTGGATTATCAGATGAGTTATATAAGATCGGATGAGGCAGGATTATTCCTGGCATATCTGGTGGATAAGGACTTCGAGGGAGCTATAAACGGCTGCTCCGATGGTACGATAAGCCTGAGGGAGATCATAGATTATCTGGAAGAGAAAACCGGAAATAAGGCTGTTTTATCCGATGACGGAGATGACGCTCCTTACAACGGTGACCCTGAATTCAGTATTAATACGGATAAGGCGAAGGCACTTGGATTCAAGTTTACTGAGATTCATGACTGGATATACGAGCTGCTGGATTTTTATCTTTCATAATTGTTGAGGTGGAGAATATGATACGTGACGAAATAATAGAAGAATTGTTTAAGTTACAGGATAAGGAATACAGGGAGTTTCAGGGGAAGCTGATCCCTCCGAAAACTATTGATGATATGATCGGAGTGCGTACTCCTGAACTTAAAAAATACGCTAAGGAGCTTCTCAGGCGTGAGGATATCGGAGAGTTTCTGGACATACTTCCGCACGAGTATTATGACGAATATCAGCTGCATGCTTTTATTATTTCAGGGATAAAGGACTATGATAGCTGCATGGCTGAAATCGAGCGGTTTCTTCCGTACGTGGATAACTGGGCTACCTGCGACACACTCCTACCGAAGGTTTTTGCAAAACATAAGAATGAATTGCTGGAGCATGTAAAGGTATGGATCAAGTCAGATAAAACATATACGGTTCGTTTTGCAATCAGTATGCTGATGAGGCATTTTCTGGACGATGATTATGACACAAAATATCCGAAGCTGGTTGCCAAGGTGCGTTCTGAGGAATACTACATAAATATGATGATAGCGTGGTATTTTGCAACTGCACTTGCCAAGCAATATGACGCAATTATTCCTTTTATTGAAGAGAAGAAGCTTGACAAATGGACCCACAACAAGACTATACAGAAGGCGGTTGAGAGCTACCGCATCACACCGGAGCAGAAGGAATACCTGAAAACTCTTAAAATACGATAGAACACACCATAACGAATGATTGTCAGATGAATTAAAATATGAAACAGTATCAAAATACTCTCGTGACCTGGGGCAATCAAAATAAAGCATATTGTGGAATGGTAAAGAGCAGTTAGCGAAGAATGATATCATGAGAAGGTATAAGCATGGACGTATTTGACAGGTATGCACCCTTTGTGCAGGAATACATATATAGAAATAACTGGGAGAACCTCAGGGCAATACAGGTTGCGGCAGGGGATGTTTTGTTCAATACTGACGAGAACCTTCTTCTTACTGCGTCTACAGCTTCCGGCAAAACTGAGGCGGCTTTCTTTCCAATAATAACCATGTTTTCCGAAAATATGCCACAGTCGGTTGGCTGCATATATATCGGGCCTCTTAAAGCTCTTATAAATGATCAGTTTGAGAGATTAAATGATCTCTGTGACGAGGCTGATATTCCGGTATGGCACTGGCACGGAGATGTGGCGAGAACACATAAGGAAAAACTTCTTAAACATCCGTCCGGAATACTCCAGATAACACCGGAATCTCTGGAAGCCATGCTTATACATAAGCATTCCATGGTTGCGAGTCTCTTCAGTGATCTGAGATTTATCGTGATCGATGAGGTTCATTCACTTCTCAGAGGTGACAGAGGCGGTCAGACACTCTGCCTTATAGAGAGGCTCTCACGCATCGCAGGTGTATCACCTAGAAGAATAGGTCTGTCGGCTACGATTGGTGAACCTGAGGCAGTCGGACGTTTCCTTGCGTCCGGAACCGGGCGCGGCACCATCATCCCGAAGATCGAAGAGAAGGGCACTACCTGGAGACTTTCGATGGAGCACTTTTATGTGCAGAGCAAAGCCGGTGGTGAGAGTTATCGAGATGAATCACATGCAAAACTGCTGAATGAAGAAAACAGTGAATGCGGTATTGATGCGGAGTCAGATAGTTTACATGATATGATTACCGATACAACTATTGGTGTATCAGTCAATGAGGAAGCTTCAGACAATGCCGATGACGTCGATATTGATGAAACTGATAAATCAGAAATCACAGTTGAGGGCTTTGATCCATCCTTCAAATATATATTTGATAATACACGCAACAAAAAGTGTCTCGTTTTCGTGAATTCCAGAGAGGAATGCGAGGCTGTTACAACTACGCTCAGAAGGTACTCTGAAATTCTTGGAGAGCAGGAGAGATTTCAGATTCATCATGGTAATATTTCTGCGGCTCTTCGGGAAACGGCCGAGATGGTCATGAAGGATGATAATGATCTTCAGACAACTGTAACAACAGCGACGCTTGAACTGGGAATAGATATAGGAAGGCTTGAGAGAGCTTTTCAGATCGATGCACCATGGACTGTTTCTGCTTTTCTGCAGAGAATGGGCAGAACCGGACGAAGAGACCTTCCGCCGGAAATGTGGTTCGTCATGCGTGAGGACGAGGTAGAGGCCAGGTCTATGCTGCCTGTTACGATTCCATGGTCGCTTATTCAGGGGATTGCGCTTGTCCAGCTTTATATAGAAGAGAGGTGGGTTGAACCGCCGAGACTTGACAGGCTTCCGTTCAGTCTGCTTTATCATCAGACAATGAGTACGCTTATGTCCTGCGGAGAACTGACTCCTGCAGGTCTGGCACAGAGAGTTTTATCTCTGACATTTTTCCATAGGATAAGTCAAGATGATTACAGAACACTTCTTCAGCATCTCCTGAAGATCGGACATATAGAGAAAACTGCTGAAGGTGGACTGATCGTCGGTCTCGAAGGTGAGAAGGTAGTCGGTTCCTTCAGGTTTTATGGTGTATTTCAGGAAAATGAAGAATACACTGTCAGAAATGAAAATGAAGAGCTGGGTACGATAGTCATCCCGCCACCTGTAGGTGAGAAACTGGCTATAGCAGGACGTGTCTGGACCGTGCTTGATGTCGACAGAAAGAGACATACTGTTTATTGTACGTTGGTCAGAGGAAGCGTGCCGGCTTATTTCGGACAGTGTCCCGGTGATCTTCATACCAAGGTTCTGCAGAGAATGAGAAAGATTCTTCTTGAAGATAAGAGCTATCCGTATCTTATGAAAAATGCAGTGGCGAGACTTGATAAAGCAAGAGAGACCTACGCCTCTTCAAACATCGGAGAAGGAACGCTGCTTAATCTCGGAGGGGCAAAATGGTGCTTCTTCCCTTGGCTTGGAACTTATCCGTTCCTTGCACTTGAGAGAGTGCTGAGGATAAAATGCGCCTCACGCCTGGGCCTCAAAAACTTTGATTCCTCAAGGCCATATTTTATGGTATTTACTATGAGAGCCGATCGTGACGAATTCTTCCGCATTTTAAAAGAAGAGCTTGCCAGGGATTTTGATCCGCAGACACTTATCTATCCTAAGGAAGTACCGCTTTTTGATAAATACGATGAGTACATTCCGGAAGAGCTTATCCGAAAGGGCTTCGCAGAGGGCGTGCTGGATGTTGATACACTGCGGAAACAAGCGAGCAGTTGGTGTTGATTGTACGAGAATGTATTTTACTACACTTGAGCTGGCATGTATGTGCGTTTTATTGTTTAACATCAAGACTATTCCATATCGTCTGTATCTCTTCATAAAGCGCCGGATTCTTCTCGCGCAGCATTTCAAATCGCTTTGCACGTTCCGCGGCGATTCTTGAGAAGGCCTTCGGATGATGCTTCTTCATGTGCTCATCCCTCTCATAACGCCTGCGGAGTATACGTTCGATGGATGGCCTGTTTTTCTCCATGATTTTGATCTCGAGATTCATCTGGCGTTCAAGCAGACGGCTGTCGATACGGTTCATAGCGGAAGAGGTGAGTATTTCAGTTTTTGAACTTACGGTTTTGCCTTCCTCTATCATTATGGCAAGGCGGATCTCGAGGAGTTCGAGCAGCTCCTCCTCATCAACTATATTCCAATGATCGCCATAAGCACTTTCGTTTTCTTTGATATATTTTCTGATATCAAATTCATCATTTGTTATATCAAAGTCCGGATCCTCAGTAATCTTCGTGGCTATATCTGCCGCAAGTCTCTGCATGATCCGGTCGGCATCCATACCATAAGCCCATTCAAATTCTGCCAGACGGCGGCTGGCCTTGCCAGGAGCAGGTGAGTATGATTCGTCGTAAATATACGGCGGCTCGATTCCTTTTTCCTGAAGAACCTGAATGATACGTGGCTTAACGTTTCCTGCCTTGATGATCTCGCCTGCACCATAGGCACGGAGCATATCATTTATACTGTCAACGTGGCCGGCTATGTAGAAGTCAATGCCACGTTTTTTGTATTTATTATACATGGTCATGATTCGTTCGGCTGCGGTAAGGTCGATGCTTCCAATCGTTCCGGCATCGATTATTATCAGTTTCGTATCTTCCTTAACAGCATCTTCGATATCCTGCTGGAAACGGTCAATATTTGCGTAGAAGAGGGCTCCTGTAAAACGGTAGATAATAACGCCTTTAAGCGGGCGGGAATTCTTCATCCTCTTCAGAGAATGGAAACCTTCAACTGACGGAACGACACCCAGAAAGGCTGTCATAGGATTGGATGCTCTTGCGATAAAGGTGACAGCCGAAAGAATGATGCCGACAAAAACACCGTAGATGGTTCCGAACAGAAGGACCGTAAAAAATGCGGCGTAAAATATCATATACTCGGTCTTGTCAATCTTCTTCAGCTTTCTTGCAAGATGAAATTCAAAGGTACCGATAAGGGCTGATATCACGATTCCGGTCAGGATAGGAACCGGAAGGTAAGAGATGAAGCCGGTGCCGAACATAACAATAAGAAGCATCACAAGACCGGCTGTTACAGACATGATCTGCGAGCGGCAGCGATACTGATCGGCTATTCCGGACCTTGAAACACTGCCGTTAACAGGGCAGCAGCCGATGAATGATGCGACAATATTGCAGATGGAATACGCGAGATTTTCTCTCCTCGGAGACAGCTTCTCGTCGTGCTTCTGCGCGAGATTGCTACTTGCAAGAAGTGTTTCGGCAAGTATGACCATAGCTATCGTCATACTTGGGACTATAACCTCGGTGATACGGCCATCCAGAAGAGTCATATCAGGAAAACTGAATTCTGGAAAGCCGTTCTTAACTGCCGGGAGCAGTTTCACGCCTTCTTTGCTCAGTTTGAATAAATACTCAAGTAAGGCGCCCACAAAAACGAGTATTCCCGACATTGGCACCTTCGGAGCAAATCTTTTAAATGTAAGTATTATGATAACTGTTGATATTCCGAGAATAAGTGATAGAACAGAGATTCCGTCACGAGCCTCGTCATAGATATGAACAAGAAGCTCAGGTACCTCGCCGCTGCCGGAATTTCCACCGAAAAGCTTAGGAATCTGCATGCATATGATAGTCACACCAATACCGGTGATAAAGCCACCTACAACCGGCTGTGATATGAATTTAAGTATCCTGCTGGCGCGTATCAGAAAGAAGAACAGAAGCCAGAGTCCTGTGATGAGAGTGATGACAGGGACAAGCCCGGCTGCTTCCTCAGAACCTGACGTTATGCCCAGAGATGCTAGCATTCCTCCGACCAATGCGGCAGGCGCCGCATCCACACCGAAAACAAATCTCGGTGAGCTCGAGATAAAGGCGAAGATGAGTATCGGGAATATTGAACCATACAGACCATAAACTGCCGGTATACCTGCAACGAGGGCATAACCCATCGATATCGGTATCGATACCAGTGCGATAACGATGCCGACAAGAATGTCGCTTATGATAAATTTGTTATTGTAGTTTGCTTCCCTTGCCGGCAACTTCTTCTCCTTGCGCAGTACGATTGCTTGATTTAATTGCTTTACGATTATTTTATCTGATCGCTATATCTGATTGATAATAATGCTTATATGAAATCATAATAGCGAAGATAATGAACAGGATAGAATACTGATATTTATGATCGATCAGGTTTGAATGTATAGTAATGGCATGCTTTTTTAAATATTTATACCTGTATGGATTATATCATATCACATCATGAATGTATATCACGACAAGGCTGTTAAACAGCTGGATTAATGCGAGAAAAAACACGCATCCGGGCTGAAAACTCTTGAAAAAAGGGCGATAATTTCATATTATAGTATGGTGGGGTTTTGTGAATAAATATATATTTCATAGATTTAGTTTATATAGTGTATTTTTGGAGAAGGGCAAGGGGAAATGAAACAGTTTCAGATCAACTTTAATGATCCGTTTTCCTTCAGAAGCAGACTGAAGGATTTTGGTGACATGTGCCACAAGGCGGGCATGTCTAAATATTTTCTGCAGATCTATTCAGAGGATCTTGTCAAAGAGAAACTTGAAGAAATCGGTAGTATTATCGAAGAAGAGTTGCCGGAAGCAGAGTATTTCGGCTGTTCTTCGAGCGGAAATATTGTTAACGGACAGTTTTCAGGTTCCAGAATAACCGTTATGGCGACTGTCTTTGAGAAACCGACTACTAACTTCAAGATACTTCAGTACAGTTTTACTCCTGACAGCTACGACTCTGTTCGTAATTATCTCGAGCGAGAGGTTGAGGATAATCCGTGGGTCAAGGCACTTGAGCTATATATTACGATCCCGGGCTTCTCGACAACTCCTTTCTGTGACAGCCTTGTGTGGCTGAAACCTGATATTCAGATATTTGGCGGTATCGCCTGCAGCGATGACATATCAAGCCCTGATTCGTTTGTATTTTCAAAGGAGGGCGGATATAAGGAGCATGACATCCTGATCATCATGTATGGCGGTGAGGATTTTCATGCAAGCTCGCTTTTCCTGACAGGCTGGCAGCCGCTTGGTAAGAAATACCGCATCACAAAGTCTGACGGAAACAGGCTTTACTATCTGGATGATTCTAAGGCTTTCGATGTTTATCATAAGTATTTGAAAATAAAAAATGATGATAATTTCTTCATGAACGCACTGGAATTTCCTCTTCTTTATAAGAAGGATGGCATCGACATACTGCGTGTTCCTGCGGAGAGTAATGAAGACGGTTCACTCCAGATGAGTGGTGATATGGCTGAGGGTTCTGTTGTAAGAATGGGTTATGGTAATCCGACAACCATTCTGGAATACGGAAGAGAACAGAGCAAGAAGATTCAGGAGTTTCGTCCTGACATCATCCACATCTTCTCATGTGCGGCAAGAAGGACCTTCTGGGTTACGAAAGAAAATGCTGTTCGTGAGCTTAAACCTTTTGGTGAGATAGCTCCTTCATCAGGTTTCTTTACTCATGGAGAGTTCATACGTGTTGATGGTCATCTGAATCAGCATAATGTTACACTCGTTATTGCGGCTATGCGTGAAGGGGAACCTGATATGTTCAGCAATTTTGTAACACAGCGCGAAGAAGAGAAGACTGATCGTGTGCCGATGACCGTGCGTCTGGCAAATTTTGTCAGTGTTGTTACAGGTGACCTTGAGGAGGCTAACAAAAAGCTCGAGGATGCTAATGCAGAGCTGGCTAGGCTTAATGAAAAATCAAATTATTTTGCGATACATGACGGTATGACAAAACTGCTCAACCGTTCCGAAACTCAGAGACGAATCGAAGGAAGATATGGCTTCTTTAAGGAGAACCCATCGGACAATAAAGGCTTCTCGCTTATTATGATGGATATCGATAACTTTAAGAGTGTAAATGATACCTACGGACATCATCATGGTGATGAAGTTATCATTAGGCTTGGTGAACTCCTGAGAGAGACGTCAAAATCGATTCCGGGTTCATTTGCCGGAAGATGGGGCGGCGAGGAATTTATGCTTTACGTTCCGGGGGCGTACGAAAGCTTTGCAAAGATGCAGGCAGAAAAACTGAGAGTAGCTTTTTCTGAACTGGTTTTCACAAATATTCCGAACCAGACCATAAGTCTCGGCGTAGCAGTAGCAAGGAGTGATGAGGAACTCGACAAACTTCTCACCCGTGTTGACAAAGCTCTCTACACCGCCAAGAACGCAGGTAAGAATAGGGTGGATGTACTATAATTAAAATCGTTTATCTATATTGAGCATGAGCATATATTTCGAAGTATTGCGGGATTTGCGTAAAATCAAACAAATTCTGGTTTGTGATTTTTCATGATTGGTGAGACTGTCTGAGCGCAGCGAGTTTCGAGACAATCATAGAAAAATCCAAAGCGAATTTGTATTGATTTAGCAAATCTTAGCACGCTGA
>DOVL01000004.1 GCA_003520105.1 Lachnospiraceae bacterium
TACTGTTAAATATGTTGCTGCAAATATTTGCCTCTTCCGCATTACTCTCCTCCAGACAGTCATTTGTATAATTCAGACGCTGCAGGATTTCCAGATATTTTCCCCAAGTATCATCACCTATTTCCGGAAATGCGGTGATAAGCTCTTTTTTGTACTCTTCATCAGAAAGCCTTCTTCTTCCTGTTTTATTATTTCGTCGCATCATTTGTTCCGTCTTATGATTCAAATACAGAAGATTCTCCCTGCCTTCCGGCCCGATAAAGCCCTCTTTTAACGCTTTATCAATACTTTTTTTCTGTTTTAACTTATATATCATGACACAAACCGCTGCAAATGTAAGAAGCAGTAAAATGATAACAGTGATGAGTATATATTCCGAAGACGTCAAACGCCTTTCAAACTTTCCGGAATCACCCTTCTCACCTGCATTCTCGTTATTTATATCTTTGGTCATGTCTATTGAAGCAGTTTCGGTAGTTCTGCCCTGCGGTCTATCGGTAACAGACTCTGTAGTTGATGGTTTTTCGGTAATTGCCGTAACAACAGTAGTTATCTCTTCGGTAGTACCTGACTCGGTATTACTGTTTGTTTTTCTTATGGTATCATTCATTCCGGGTGTCATTTCCACCGGAACCCAGCCAATATCATTTAAATATACTTCAACCCACGCATGAGCATCACTGTCAGTAACCGAAGCTGTATAATTGCCGGTACTGTCCTCTTTGATACTACCATAATCAACCCTGTAACCTGATACATATCGTGCAGGTATTCCAAGCTTTCTCAGGATCATAGCGCCCGCCGATGCAAAATGGGTACAATATCCCTTCTTACCATCTGTAAAGAAATATACCACCGGATCCTCTCCCGATAGGATTCTGCCGGGATTTTTACTGTATTCAAACCTGCCTTCAAGAACTGCCGCCGTATATTCTGCCGCACTCATTATTTTTTCGTTGAGATATGCCGATAAGGCTGAGATATCCATATCATATAATTCATTCTCCTCCATTATTGACCTGATATTATATGATTCTCCTGAATAATACTGAAGCTGAGTACTGCTGCTTACAATATCTTCCAAACACGGATTCAGTTCATTCGGAACTGCGGTATAATACTCATAAACATAGTCATTATACCATAGCCAGAATTCTCTTTCCATATCACTCATCTCATATGATCGATCCCGGTTCGTATATCCGGTATAAGTTTCCTCCGATCCGGATCCATTTTCATTATAAATACGATCATCATTCACGTCCACATAGGAAATATAAGAATTAAGGTAAGCCCCATCGTAGTTTATGACATCATTAAGTGTGATATTATTATACCTTGCTGCACAGACTGTATAATCCTTATTCTTTTTATCCTTCACGACCGTGTCTTCGGATATATAATATCCTTTATCAAAGGAATAAGGATCATAAAAATACGGCAGTGCGCAGGATGTAGCTTTACTCCTGTAGCTTACAGTGATATTCGTAAGCATATTTGATGCATTATCATTATAATATTTGTATATTCTTCCTGTAAGTATCCTCCTCACATCATAAGCCCTCAGCGTATGAGGAAGTTTTTCTTCAAAGAGCATCTCATCAAGCTTCCATTCACCGGTGCTATATTCCATAGCGCTGAAATCCTTCAGGTAAATATCACCTTCACAAGCATCAGACATACTCAGGCTCAAAACCTCTCTTCCGGTATCACTTGGTGTATCATTACTGACCCTGCGTGTATTTGAATAATCTTTGCTTACCGTATAACCCTTCAGTCTGTTTTCAATTCTCTTCTGAAAATCTCTCACCCTGCCGGCATTTTTCTTCATAAGCTGTTCCGGTTTTTTTGATAAAGGTATGGTTACAAAAAGCAACAGGATGATAACGATGATACCAACAATACTGTTTAGATTTTTCTTTATATACAGCCCTTTCTTCAGGTGATCTTCCACCTGCAAAAGCCGCTTATCTGTTTCTGTATTTATTAGTTTAATAAATGCAGCCAGGAGTATTATAAGAATAAAAACCTTATAATCCGGTGAATACCCATAAACAAAAGTTGTTATGGATGCCGCGATGGGAAGTACGGCCAGAAGGAAATATTTTCTGATCAGTACAGATACCGCGAAAAACAGCAGTATCGCCGCCGTGAAATATAATGCCATGAGCTTTGATGCACTGATCAGATATTCATATCTGTATCTTCTGTACAGATGATAGGTTTCCTGATCAACTTTATCATCAAATATCATCTCTAAAAATGCTCTGCCCAAAGAGATTTCTTCCTTTGGTATTCTGACATAATAGAGAAGCATAACGGCAGCAGATGACATGTAAATGATAATTGCGGAAATGATCAGTGATGCCCTGCCTCTCCTTCCTGTTATACCGGTGATCACACTAAAGACAAGTGAAAAAACCGCCAGAAAAAGACAAATAGCTATTATCTCCCTCTGCCTCATATATATTCCCCGACTTAAACTCTTCAGAGCAAAGAAAGTTGAAAAAAAGCACAGTATCGTAATTGCCGAGGTATAGCATCCATTCATTAAGGCTCCGACAAAACCATAACTTCTGTTTGAACTTTTCCAGACAACACTGCTTTTCATTATTTCCACCTATCTCCCGATGAAATCAGGTAAGACGCCGTTTTCAGATCATTTTATTTGAATACTATCTCACCGTCCGTAACGCTTTCACCATCCATCATGAGCTTATCATTCTTCAGATAAATCTCACTGACATATATCTCACCACGGTATTTTTCTCTATACGCCTGCTTCATGTCCTCATATTCCTGAAAAACAGAATCAGCCATGGCACCGGTCATCGCAAGAAAGAAACTCTCCTCATCATCAACTCTGACCCTGATAAGCGTATTTCTGCTTTTGGAATTCCATACCATAAAATGCGGACAACCCTTATCCATAAGCGCAAAAGAAATACTTGAGATACTCTCTAAAGCTTTCGAGTAAGCATCGGCTCTGTAGCCCTTATCCCCGATTCTTCTGACCGAGAAAAACAGTATCACCGGGCACGCCTTAGGCTGACTGTCTTCTCTGACCAGAAGACAGCCCTTCTTGGCAGAAAGCTTCCAATTGATACGCTGAACCTTATCACCATCACGAAACTCACGTATATCAAATATCTGACCGCTGTCCTTCCCGGGTCTTACATCATCATAAATATCTGAATCCCCGTAAAAGTTTCTTATCCTTTCTCCCAGCCTAAACGTAATATCTTTTGGCTCCGGAAGTACCATAAGTCCGGCAGACGACGAAAATCTCTTGCTGATATAGAACAGCCCCAGCCTGTCATATATATGGCATTTATGAACCTCAAACTCATAATACCCAGCATCGGTAAGCATGACCGGAATCGTGAATTCATTTTCACCATACTTTGCTAAAAACAGACTGATCCATTTTTTTCTGATCTTTCTTGTATCACTGTATCTGATCTGTAATTTGATCTTATCAGTTATCATCCTGCTGTTATTTCTGACCATGACACGAAGATTTATAGTTTTATTGGCATCAACAAGGGTTATAGGAGCATTTATCCTGCATTTGATCATTTTTCTTCTGATCATGAGATAGACAAATGCCACAACAAGAAACATCGCTCCTGCAACACAAAGGCGCACAAGCGATGTACTCTCATAAATCAGTGACATATATGCCATACATGCAATTACTATAATTGTTATAATAAAGCTGATCAATACTTAATCCTCTCCGTAAGCTTAACTCTGCTTCTCCGGTTTTCTTCTCTTTTTTCCACCGGAAACCGAAGGTGTATTTACGGTCTTCAAAATATCTGAAAGCACCTCCTCCTCGGTAACTCTTGTGGCTCTGGCTCTTGTACTGAGTACTATCCTGTGTTTGGCAATATCCATAAACAGATCCGAAACATCTCCCGGAATAACGTATTCTCTTCCCTGAAGAAATGCCCAGGCCCTCACTATCCTGCTCATTGCAATGGTTCCTCTCGGACTGACTCCAAGCTCTATATATTCGTTCTCTCTGGTTGCCTTCATAAGCCTTACCATATATGAATACACCTGATCATGAATATAGATTCCCGATACTCCGCTGATCATTTCCATAAGCTGTCCTGTTGAGATAACAGGCTTAACACTTTCCGCAGATATATCTGCAGCCTTATTTTTCAGTATCATAAGCTCAGACTCCTCATCCGGATATCCGAGACTCATACATATCATAAATCTGTCAAGCTGGGATTCCGGAAGAAGCTGTGTTCCGGCGCTTCCTTTCGGGTTCTGCGTTGCTATGACAATAAAAGGCTCCGGAACTTTGTACGAATATCCATCAACCGTAACGATCCCCTCCTCCATTACCTCAAGGAGAGCTGACTGTGTCTTCGGTGAAGTACGGTTGATCTCATCAGCCAGGAACAGATTACACATTATGCTTCCCGGACGATAAACAAACTCGTCACTTTTCTTATCATACATACTGAAGCCCAGAATATCCGACGGAAGTACATCCGGCGTAAACTGGACCCTTCTCGTGCTTAGAGAGAGCGCCTTTGAAAAGGCAACTGCAAGCGTTGTCTTACCTACACCCGGCACATCCTCGAGAAGTATATGTCCTCCGGCAAGAATAGAAGCAAATACCTTCATTATGCATTCTCTTTTTCCGGTTACGGCTTTCTCAACTTCATATATTATCTGCCGGATCTGTTCATTTTCGCTTAGTTTCATATTCATTCCCCTGCGGCTTTAAAATACAAGCTCCATCTCATCGTAAAGTTTACTGAGTCTCTCGTCCGAAAGATCAGTCTCATTCAGGACAGTATACCTGTCGGCTCTTGTTGCCGTCGCCTGCTGCCATGCACCGATAAAGATTTCCTTCGTGATCTTCCAGTCAGACGGTTTAACAGGGATATTATAATCCTTGATTACCTTGGTGATCTTACCTATATTTCTGTTCTGGAATATGCATGCACAATAGCTGCCCATTGCAACAGCGATACCATGAGGAACATTTACCTGTTCGCTGTAGATTTCCTCCAAAGCGTGACAGAACAGATGCTCAGAGCCCGAAGAAGGTCTTGAAGAGCCTGCTATCTCCATTGCAAGTCCGCCCATAACAAGTGCCTGGGTAAGTCTCTTGATGAAGTCCTTACTCTTAAGCTCCTTCTGATCATTATAGCAGATTGAGTTAAATGCCATCTTGGAAATCATATATGCAAAGTCATCTACATACTCTCTGCCCTTGTTAAAGGCAATCTTCCAGTCGTTGAGAGCAGTGTATTTACTGATCGTATCACCGATTCCGGCAAGAAGCTGTCTGTCCGGAGCACTCATAATGACGTTAACATCAACGATTATGGCATCCGGGATAGTGCACTTAAAGGTCTTTCTTGCCTTGCCCTCCGTACCGAGAACCGCAACAGGCGATGCAAGACTGTCATTACTGAGAGTCGTCGGAAGCGAGATCAGCTTGGTCTTGCTTACAAATGCGGCAAACTTCGCGAGATCCAGAACCGTTCCGCCTCCAAAGCCTATTACTGTCTGAATATCATTCATGGTGATGTATTTTGCCAGCGCCACCGCTGCATCATAGGTGGCCGACTGTATCAGATAAAGCTCTATATTCTTAAAATCAGCCGATATCTCATTCAGTATATTTTCAAATATACCCTTCAGGTTTTCCTCTGTAACAAGTATCGTCTTCTTACTGTGAATGTCCGGGATCACGTCATTCATGACATCCGGAATCTTCTCAAATATGCCCTCCTCAACTATAAGATGATATGGCAGTCTGAATCTGTTCATTTATGATCCTCCTCGAATAATTATACTGATCTTATTTGCCCTGAAGAAGTGACACCTGATACACCGTCTCTCTGTCCGTTTCTTCTGCAGCAGTATCTTCAGTTGTCGTCACTTCCTCTGTACTGGCAGTATCTTCCTTTTTATCCTTCTTTTTTGAACCGCAGCCTGAAATACATAACGCAGCTGCGGTGATCATTGCAACCGCCTTAACTTTATTATTCACTAATCTCATAAATCCACCTGCCTTCCGTATCCTTCGCGCATCAACATTCCTGATTTATATTTTACTTTTTCCGGATAACTGTGTCAAACGATATTATACAGCCGCGTTTGACGCCGAAGAGCAGAGACAGGCTTTCAATGTTTATTGACATGCTTGCCTCGAAAGCATCGCGATCGAATATTTTGTGCAGACCCTGACTCCGTCAGGGCACCCCCTCGTGACTTCGTCACTCGGTGATGGTCATTCGCCAAATGTCCACGTTTGCATGCACGCATGCACGCGGCCACTTGGCTCATTGCCTGCACAAAAAAACCCGCATAGCATACTTTCTCAGTAATACCATGCGGGATTTATTTTCTTTTTATATTATTTTCTGTTCAGCAGATCGTCCGTAACCTTCTTTAATGCGGATTTTTCCTCTGTTCTTACAGGAATCTCTGCGGCAGCCTTATTTTTTACATCGCAAACCGCTTTATTATCCTGAACCTGGGTTTCAACCTCAGCCTCTTCCTCTTCTTCACCGTCATAGGCTACTCTGTAAACTGCATATCCTGTTGCCTGTCCGTCATAGAAGAACTCATTTGCCGGTATCTCGAAAGCCGTACCATAGCTGTAATTAAGTGAATTGATCACAGTTGCCTCGCCAAGGAACGAACTCGACCAGAATGTCTCTCCGTATCCTGTATAGGTATGTGCATGTCCGTCATAAAGCTTGTCATCGATGATCGCAACATGCTCTCTTCCGCCGCCTTCTTCGGTTCCGCCCCAGCTGATATAAACGATTATATCTCCGGCTTTAATAGTACCGTCCGCGGTCTTTTCATTAAGGTCATCCCATGCGGCATATGAGTCATTTTCATTGAAGAATCTCACCAGTTCGAAATTCTCATCAGTTCTCATGAACGCATCAAGTCCGCTTGCCGATGCAGTGGCAACGCCTTCAAAATCCGGAATATATCCTCCAAAAGCTCCTTCTTTAGCTGAAAGATAAAGAACGTGAGCAGCATAACCGGCACATGACCAGTAGTCATCTGCGAGGTATCCGCCGTCGCCGTAGCTTCCCTCCGGCATATTTTCCCTCATTGCATCATAATAAGGTTCTTTCTGTATTCCCTCTTCCCCGGTCTCATCCTCGTCAGATGTTACCTCGGTTTTATCTGTTTCCTCAGCCGCATAAGCCACACCGACCGGTGATACGGCAAGTACAGCCGCAAGTGATATTGCTGTTAATATCTTTCTCTTCATTACCAATCCTTTATCCGGGCTCTTCACTCCTCACAGAGTATTTATAAAATACAGCATACCGAGCGCCGGAACATACGTAATATTTTTGTAACACATATCATGTCACATGGCATATTAAACCATATAACAAGTATTATGTCAAGCAAATTATTACATTTTTGTTACATTTATTACGCAGTTGTTGTGATTTTGTTTATATTCTACTATATATTGTGTAGTCTTTCATCCATTGAAACAATAAGCCTGTATCTGTTCTCCTGATCATTGCGCCCAAATCCACAGCATGCTCTAAAGGTCATATCCATTTTCAGAAACAACTTGCCAATATCTCATTGTTTGTTATAATCATTATTTGAAGGTTCAGGAGTATCCTGTCATCAGAATCGTATATTAGATAACGGAGGACATTATAATGGAAAGAGAAACACTCAGTATCCATGCCGGATACGCACCAAAAAATGGTGAATCAAGACTTCTGCCAATAGTGCAGAGTACTACTTTTAAATATGATACAAGCGAGGACATGGGCAAGCTCTTCGACCTCGAGGCAAGCGGATATTTCTATTCAAGACTTCAGAATCCTACCTGTGACAACGTTGCCGCAAAGATTGCTGCCCTTGAGGGCGGATCAGCCGCAATGCTTACAGGTTCAGGTCAGGCCGCATCCTTCTTCTCTACATTTAATATAGCAGGCTGCGGTGATCACATCGTTGCCTCATCAACCATCTACGGAGGTACCTTCAACCTCTTCAACGTAACCATGAGAAAGATGGGCATCGACTTCACTTTCGTTGATCCTGACTGCTCTGATGAAGAGCTTGAGGCAGCTTTCAAGCCAAATACCAAGGCCGTCTTCGGTGAGACCATCGCCAACCCGGCGCTCATCGTATTTGATATCGAGAGATTTGCCAAGGCAGCTCATGCGCATGGTGTTCCGCTTATCGTCGACAACACCTTTGCCACCCCTGTCAACTGCAGACCATTCGAGTGGGGTGCTGATATAGTTGTTCATTCAACCACCAAATACATGGACGGCCATGACGCAACAGTTGGCGGATGTATCGTTGATTCAGGCAAGTTTGACTGGATGGCTCACGCTGATAAGTTCCCTGGTCTTACTACTCCAGACGAGTCATATCATGGAATCACATATGCTGAGAAGTTCGGCAAGGAAGGTGCATTTATCACAAAGTGTACCGCACAGCTCATGCGTGACCTCGGAGCTGTTCAGGCTCCGGTAAATGCATTCATCCTTAATCTCGGTCTCGAGTCCCTTCCGCTCCGTATGGAGAGACATTGCAGCAATGCTCAGAAGGTTGCCGAGTTCCTTGAGTCAAATGATAAGGTATCATGGGTCAACTATCCGGGGCTTCCAAGCAACAAATACTATGAACGCGCAAAGAAATACCTTCCAAATGGAAGCTGCGGCGTAATCTCCTTCGGTGTTAAGGGTGGACGTAAGGCAGCTGAAGCGTTCATGAAGAATCTTAAGCTCGGTATGATCGCTACTCACGTTGCAGATGCACGTACATGCGTACTTCATCCTGCCTCATCAACACACAGACAGCTTACAGATGAAGAGCTCATCGCTGCAGGCGTTGGTCCGGATCTCATCCGTCTCTCAGTTGGTATCGAGAACGTAAATGACATCCTCGCTGACGTAAAGCAGGCACTTGAGGCTATCTAATAATATAATTTTGTCTATAAACGACGTCTGCCGGGAGCTGTATTTCGCTCAGGGACCGCTCGCGCTTATTCCTCGCGTAGTGGTACTAAATTCGTAGGCACTTCGTACCTACTCATTAAGTACCAACGCTGTGGATGTCCCATCGCCGAAACACTGCTCCCGGCAGACTGTTTTTTTATAAACTAATTAAGAATAATATTGTTAAATACTCCTTCGAGATATTCCTGCGCGCCGGAGATTGGTGTAGCTACATTCTTCATCTCTGAAGCCTTCTCAGCGAGCTCAGCGAGTGTTGTCTCACCGCGACGTATCTTCTGTCCAAGTTCTGACTCGAAACTGCTGTATTTCTTATCTACGAAGCTCTCAAGTCTTCCGTCCTCGATCATTTCGGCAGCCTTGAGAAGTCCGAATGCAAACGAATCCATTCCAAGGATAAATGCATGGAACATATCTTCGTAAGTATTGCTTGGACGTCTGTTCTTAGAGTCAAAGTTGATTCCTACAGGAAGTCCGCCATTCTTAACTATCTCATACATAGCAAGTGTTGTATCGTAAACATTGCTTGGGAAGCAGTCTGTATCCCATCCAAGCATCATATCGCCCTGGTTAGCATCGATCGATCCAAGCATATCATTGATACGGCTTATTCTCAGCTCGTGCTGGAAGGTATGTCCTGCAAGTGTTGCATGGTTAGCTTCGATATTCATCTTGAAGTCCTTATCAAGGCCATATTCCTTAAGGAATCCGATAGCTGTTGCAGCATCGAAATCATACTGATGCTTCATTGGTTCCTTCGGCTTAGGCTCGATGAGGAAGGTTCCCTCGAAACCGATGCTTCTGCCGTAATCTCTTGCCATTCTCATAAGATTTGCTATATTTTCCTGCTCGAACTTAACTCTTGTATTGAGGAGTGTTTCATAGCCTTCACGGCCGCCCCAGAATACATAGCCCTTACCGCCAAGCTTAACTGTTATATCGATGGCCTTCTTAACCTGAGCCGCTGCAAAACAGTAAACATTTACATCATTTGTGCTGCCTGCACCATTCATAAATCTTGGATGGCTGAACATATTTGCTGTTCCCCAGAGGCACTTGATATCTGTTCCTGCTGTCTTCTCAAGTATATAGTCTGAGATCTCATCCAGTCTTGCATTGGTCTCATTTATATCATCAGCCTCAGGAACAAGGTCAACATCATGGAAACAGTAGTATTTTACGCCAAGCTTCTTCATGAATTCGATACCTGCATCAACCTTGGCCTTTGCATGCTCCATCGTGCCTTCTGCCGAAGCACCGAATCTTTTATCAATGGTTCCGCGTCCAAACATATCCACGCCGTTAGCGCCGAGATTGTGCCACCACGCCATAGCAAAAGGCAGCTGCTCCGACATCTTCTTGCCCATAACAACTCTGTCAGGGTCATAGTACTTAAATGCAAAAGGATTCTTGCTCTCAGGTCCCTCATACTTTATCTCAGGGATGTTCTTAAATATTTCAGCCATTTTTTATTCCTCCATTAATCCACGATATCATCAATATCGTTATTATTTTATTATTCTAAATAACAGCTGTATTCTCCCGTTCAACCATTATTTACGATTCATATTATTGTACAGTTAAATATAGGATCAATATAACGGCAGCACTGCCGCAACAAGCTTTTTATATTCACTGTATCTCTCTTCATAAGCTGCAACCAGCTCTGCATCAGGAAGTATCTCTTCCTTGTACCTGATGATCTTCTCCTTAGCCTCCTGAACGTCTTTATACTTTCCGCAGCCGACTGCCGCAAGGATTGCTCCGCCGAGTGCCGGTCCTTCATCATTTTCAACTATCAAAAGCTTCAGGTTCATAACAGCTGCTATGATCTTTCTCCACAGCGGACTCTTCGCACCGCCGCCGCAGATGGTTGATTCTTTAACCTCTATTCCGAGGCTTCTTGCAACCTCCAGCGAATCTCTGAGGCCGAAAGCCACGCCTTCAAGAACGGCCAGCGACATATCTTCTCTCGTGGTATCCATCCTCATGCCCATAAATGCCGCTCTGAGAGCCGGATTATTGTAAGGTGATCTCTCACCCATGAGATATGGAAGGAAATACACGTTATTCTTACCAAGCTTAGTCATTTTCGCCTGCTCAGCCGCATAGTCGCTGTCACTGAGGACATCATCCATCCACCACTTGTTACATGAAGCAGCTGAAAGCATACAGCCCATCAGGTGGAAGCCGCCGTCCGCATGGCAGAAGCTGTGAAGCGAATTGTTATCATCAACCGCATATTTATCCGATGTGATAAATATAGTTCCGGATGTTCCCAGCGAAAGGTTGCATTTTCCTGCGCCGCAGGCACCCGTACCGATTGCTGCCGCTGCATTGTCGCCCGCACCTGCAACAACCTTAACCTCTCCGGAAAGCCCAAGTTCATCCATTACGGATGCTTTAACACTACCGACAACATCATAGCTTTCATAAAGCTTCGGAAGCATCTCCTTGCTTATGCCGCAGATATCTATCATCTCCTGCGACCATTTCTTGTTCTTCGTATCAAGAAGCAGCATTCCCGCTGCGTCCGAATAATCCGATGAAGAGATACCCGTAAATCTGTAAACTATATAATCCTTCGGAAGCATTATCCTCTTGATCTTTCCAAAGTTCTCCGGCTCATTTTTCTTCATCCAGAGGATCTTCGGAGCCGTAAACCCGGCAAATGCTATATTGCCCGTATATTCGGAAAGCTTATTCTTTCCGATGACATTATTGAGGTAATCAACCTCTTCACCTGTTCTCCCATCATTCCAGAGAATCGCCGGACGTATGACCCTGTCATCTTCATCGAGCGTAACAAGTCCGTGCATCTGACCTCCTACGCCTATTCCGTCAATCCTTCCTTCGCATCCCTGCGCAAGTTCTCTAATACCCGCAACAGACTGTTCGTACCAGTCCTCAGGGTTCTGCTCAGACCATCCGTCCCTCGGAAATGATATAGGATACTCTTTCGATATGCTTTTCACTATCTGCCCGTCATCATCCATAAGAAGCAGCTTGACAGCAGATGTCCCAAGATCAACTCCTATATACATCGTAACCTCCTGAATCAATCTGAAAATACACTTATTACCGACGACCCGGATACAGACAGTATTTCACTATCCGGACACCGAAACGCGGAAAATATGAGTCTGCTTTCATCCATCATACTCATACAATATATGATATATCGAAATACTCTTTCCGGTAACCGCAATTATTAGACCTATTAAGCCGCTATTTTTGAATCTTTTATAAAATGATATCCGTACTGAGTGGAGCAGCCCCGAGAAGTTCTGCACTCACCTCGTCCGGCTGACTTCCTCCGACATAGACAGTATATGTTCCGTGAAGCAGCGCCCTTGTTCCGTCGGAAAGAACAGTCTCAAGCTCCGACTTGTCGATACTGATCGTCACCCTGACCGTTTCACCGCTCTTTACAGCCGTTCTCACGAATCCGACAAGCTTGTATTTAGGCTGATTATCGATCGCCATCCTGCCAAGATACTCTTCGTTCTTATCATTCTCAGCCTTCTCAATGATGTTCTGGGCAGCGTAAACCTCCGTGATCTCCTCACCGTCAACATCACCTGTATTTGTCACATCAACGCAGAGCGTTATTATACCGCAGTTATCCGGTGCAGAGTTATCATCCGGACTTATTTCAAGGTTCTCATATCCAAAACTTGTATAACTCAGTCCGTATCCGAAAGGAAACTCAGGTTTTTCTTCGAGATATCTGTAAGTACGCCCCTTCATACTATAATCGGTGAAATCAGGAAGTGTTCCGTCCCTGTAAAATGTGACCGGAAGCTTTCCGCTCGGGCTATTCCTTCCAAAAAGAGTATCCGCCAGAGCAAGTCCGCCATATTCACCGCTGTACCAGCACTGTATTATCGCTGAGCAGTAGTTTTCCTCCTCGGTAAAATCCATCGCGCTTCCGGTATTATTTACGAGGATCATCGGCTTACCTGTTTTTGCAAGACTTCTGATAAGTCTTCTCTGTGAGTCAGGCAGGAAGAGGTTTTCCTTATCGCCGGCTGCAAATGCATTTCCGGTATCGCCTTCCTCACCTTCTATCGTTGTGTCAAGCCCTACGCAAAGTATGATGACATCACTGTAACCGGCAATCGAAACCGCCTCGCTTATAAGATCATCCTTTCCTTCTATCGAATAAACCTTATCGTTATAAAGATGGCAGCCTGCCGAGTAAAAAATCCTTACATCCTCTCCGGCACGCTTCTGCAAGCCCTCAAGATTCGTTATATATTCTGATGCCGTGCCATTATAGTTGCCCTCAAGAACCACGTGTGAATCGGCTGTCGGACCTATAACGGCTATATTTTTAATACTGTCCTTAAGCGGAAGAATACCGTCATTCTTGAGCAGTACAAGCGATCTGCAGCTTGCTTCATATGAAAGCTTTTTGTTCTCCTTCGTATCGACATCAAGCCGGTTCAGACTGTCGTATTCCGTAGCATCCGAAAACATTCCTAGTTTTGCCCTTGTAGTGAACAATCTTACTGCCGCTTCCCTGATCCTTTCCTCACTTATAAGTCCTTCCGCACGTGCCTCATCCAGTGAACCGTAGCAGCTTCCGCAGTTCAGATCGCAGCCCGAATTAAGAGCAAGAGCTGCCGACTGAGCAGGTGTGTCCGTAACCATGTGGTGCTTGTGAAAATCCATTACAGCCCAGCAGTCCGATACAAAATGCCCTTCAAACCCCCACTCTTCTCTCAGCTTTCCGTCGATCAGCGAAGGACTTCCGCAGCAAGGCTCCCCATTGGTCCTGTTATAAGCTCCCATAACGGCCTCAACCTTGCCCTTCTTAACCGCCTTCTCAAAAGCCGGCATATAGGTTTCGGCGAAATCCTTGTCGGAAACCTTCGCATTAAATCCATGCCTGATACCCTCCGGTCCGGAATGCGCAACATAATGCTTTGCACAGGCAGCCGTTTTAAGAACCTCTCCATCTCCCTGAAGTCCTTTTATAAATGCAACTCCAAGTTCACCTGTAAGATAAGGATCCTCACCATAAGTCTCCTGTCCTCTGCCCCATCTCGGATCCCTGAAGATATTTATATTTGGCGACCAGAGGGTAAGCCCCTTATAAATATCTCTGTCACCCAGCTTCTGATTCTCGTTATACTTTGCCCTCGCCTCTGTTGATATGACATCAGCTATCCTCTGCAGCATATCCCTGTCAAACATTGCCGCAAGACCGATTGCCTGCGGAAATACGGTTGCGGTTCCGCTCCTTGCGACTCCGTGAAGCCCCTCATTCCACCAGTTATATGCAGGGATCCCCAGCCTGTCGATTGCCGGAGCATTGTATTTCAGCTGAGATTCAGCCTCTTCAACCGTCATCTGCCCCACAAGTTCTTCTGCTTTTTTCTTAAATTCATCATTCATAACCAGTCCCCTGACCGGCTTAATCATGTCCGGTCATCTCCTTCCCTTTTTATTCAAATATCATTCAAAATAACCCTGAAAATTCATTATGTTCATCACATGTAAGCCCTAACATGATATTACAATCATTGGTCGTTAAATGCCATTATTTTTTGCAAAAAAGCCTACAAATAATCCTCCTCATGTAGTATAATTATGGTGTGTCGTTATGGGGTTATTTAAGCGATACTGTTACCGGTGGCAACTGTTCCGGTATCCGGTTGAAACTATACACTTAGGGAGGTATTCATATATGGAATTTGGTTTTGGCTCTATGATAGAGAAACTCAAGAAAGATCCCAAGAAGATCGTGCTTACGGAGGGCGCTGACCCAAGGATACTTGAGGCTGCCTCAAGGCTTCTCGCCAGCAGTTTCCTTCATCCTATCCTGCTCGGAGACAGAGACGAGATCTGGGCTGCGGCCGAGGATGCAGGTTTTAATATCAGGGGTGCCGAGATTATAGATCCAAATAATTATGATAGATTTGATGAGATGGTTGACGCCTTTGTCGAGATAAGAAAAGCGAAGGGTATGACCAAGGAAAAGGCCGAGAAGATACTTCGTCAGGCCAATTATTTCGGAACGATGCTTGTGCAGATGAAGGTTGCGGACTGTCTCCTCGGCGGAGCCACATACTCAACAGCGGATACTGTACGTCCTGCTCTGCAGATAATCAAGACAAAGCCGGGCAATTCGATCGTTTCTTCCTGCTTCATACTTGTTCGTCCGTCGGCAACAGGCGGCAATGAGGTTATAGCAATGGCTGACTGTGCTATAAATATAAGCCCATCGGAGGATGAGCTTGTCGAGATCTGCGGTGAGACCATACGCTGTGCAAAGGTTTTCGGTATCGATCCGAAGGTTGCTTTTCTTTCATATTCGACCCATGGTTCCGGAGCAGGTGATACTGTTACCAAGATGAGAAATGCCACACAAAAGGCGATTGAAGAGTTTCCTGATACACCTATCGACGGTGAATTTCAGTTTGATTCGGCTGTTTCTCCGCGTGTTGCACGCCAGAAATGCCCGGGTTCAGAGGTTGCAGGCTATGCCAACACCTTCATCTTCCCTGACATCAACGCAGGAAATATAGGTTATAAGATTGCTCAGAGAATGGGTAACTTTGAGGCCTACGGCCCTATCCTCCTCGGACTCAATGCCCAGATCAATGATCTTTCAAGAGGATGCAATGCTATTGAGGTTTATTCGATGGCTATAATCACCGCATCACTTGCATAAAACATTTAAACTACATAGAAAGCCCTGCTCAGGATTGGTCACACTAAGCCGCTCTTCCGGCGCTCATTCTTCCCCGCAGGGCATCATTTGTAGTTTTTTTCATATGATGCTTTACCTTTATGCCAATATCGACTATAGCTTCTTCTCTGTTTACAGTTCTCCTTTACCATGATCACAGTCATCTACTTTTTTCTTTCACTATGATCGTCGTCATATAATCGGATGAGTCCGGAAGCTCTTCCAAGCCATAATATACTTTTTCATCGGGAAGACCGCAGTCTGCAACACCGTAAACAGTTATATCCCTGTATTTTCCGATATTTCTGAGACATTCACGGATCACGCCTGTTATTTTACCGCACTTCATGATAACCTTCGTTCCCGGAAGTGCCAAAAGCTCCTCAATATTACCGTTTCCGGTTCCTATATGCAGTTCCTCGTCGCCTTCACAGAGTGATATTCCCAGCCTTGCCGCAATCTCGTGATATGATGAAATACCGCTGACATTTATTACTTTTATCCGGGTGTCTGACGCATCACATCCGTCTTCGGCCTCTTCGCCTTCGACCATCTTTACATCGGCTTCTTTGGCTTCGGCTTTCTTTGCTTCGGCTTTCTTTGCCTGGTCATCCGCAGCAAGCTTTGCTATATAAGAAAAGCTTGAATAAACTGACGGATCTCCTATCATAAGAAAAGCAGCTGTCCTTCCGCCGGTCAAAAGATTCTTTATCCTTCTGTATGCATCCGCATGTATCCTTCTCAGTTCTTCCTCGTCACGAGTCATCTTAAAATCAAAGCAGGCGCATTCTTTCTCACTTATCTCAGGAACTGCCTCCTCAGCTATCTGATATGCCCTGCATGAATATTTATCCTTCTGCGGAATACATATAATATCCGCATTCCGGATAATATCAACTGCCCTTAGTGTCAGAAGGTCCGGCGCTCCCGGACCGACCCCAACACCATACAGAGTTCCGTATTTGTTATTCATGGTAATCCTCTCTGTCAAGAATAATTATATTCTATTCTATCTTAAGTATGTCATAGTCACCTTCTGTTTTGATATAAACATGCTTCCCGATGATCGATAAGACCTTCCTGATATCGTCTATATCATCACCTGCAAATTCCACATATGAATTTACTTTATCAGTTTCATTCTCTTTGTCATAGCTGTCATAACAATATATATAAAACTCATCCAGTATATCTTCCAGCGGATACTGTGATACAAAAGCGTCTGCAGGCTCATTTTCCCCGAGCTCCGGCTCCGGCTCAAATACTATCGACGTAACATAAATCATATTTGCCTCGCCTGTATCGGCATTCATATCTTCAAATACAACATCGTCCTCCGTACCAATGCTATCCTTATCGCGGTAATACATTTTCCCTTCATATGTGAGGACCAGATAATCTTCAAGGAGTTTTCCGGCTCCCTGCTTCCAGTCATCAGACTTGATCAGCTTCTCCGCCAGATCATCATCAGAACACTGCCTAAGTGCCAGGCTCTGTACATTATCAGACCTTACTTCCTTTGTTTTATATATCATATCCTCTACTTTTTCATATTCCGGCGTACTGTACTTTTCCGCCTCATAAAATCTTATATTTTTCATAAAAACTCCTTTCGCATAGTAATATGTTTTTTCTTCACATTAAAATCTGCCGCTTATATTTGGGGAGCAAAATATTTATCCGC
>DOVL01000088.1 GCA_003520105.1 Lachnospiraceae bacterium
ACATCACCAAAATAAGAAAGGCCGTCTGAAAGGCTGTCCCCCGCCTTATCAATGCCTTCCTGTAGAGGAACTATGATCTTCGAGACATATGATCTGATCTTTCTTGTCTGGCTCTTAAAAAATATAGAGAAAACAAGAAATACAACACATATTACCGTTAAAGCGAGGAAGAGATATCTTGGACTTATATCTCTCCTCGGTTTTGTCTGTTTCATTTTAAATAACCTCTTTCAAGCATGCTCACATAGCATCCGTCACCCATGACTATATGATCCAGAAGCCCTATTCCGAGCAGCTCACCAGCTTTTATTATTCTTTTTGTAACTACTATATCCATATCGCTCGGTTCAGGATCTCCCGACGGATGATTATGAATAAGTATGATATTTACGGCCTCACATCTGAGCGCCTCAATAAAAACCTCTCGCGGGGAAATGATCGATCTGTTAACCGTCCCCTCCGAAAGGACCTCCCACTTAAGCAGCGTGTTGGAAGATGATACAAACATGACTATCACCTTTTCTCTTGTGAGAAAGCGGCAATATTCCATGTAAAATTCAGCTATCTCTGCGGGAGAAGACAGATTGATCTCCCTGTTTTTTCTGACCATGGACATACGCTTGGACAGTTCGGCAACAGCCATAAGCTGACAGGCTTTTACCCTGCCGATGCCGTTTATTGCAGTCAGGTCATGATAGGACATATAATTAAGTCCGATAAGTCCCTTATGGACTTCATGAGAATTAAGAACCCTCTGTGCGAGCGATATAACATTCTCATCCTTACTGCCGCTGCCGAGTATGATACTCAGCAGTTCCGAATCAGACAGCGAACCGATTCCCATGTTGATAGCCTTTTCACGCGGTCTCTCGCTGTGATCCATGTTACTGATCTTCAGTGAATCTTTTGTATTTATCATATTTATCTCCTTCTTGCCTCTCCGGGTGCAATAAAGAAGATAAAGAATATCTTACAATACTATCAGTTTTTTTTCTACCATTTTCTGAAGTGACATCATTATTCCGAATTTTGCATGAGGATATGTAAGTCCTCCCTGGAAATATACTGCATATGGTTCCTTGATCGGAGCATCTGCGGAAAGCTCAATGGAAGAGCCTGATACAAATGCGCCCGCTGCCATAATAACATCACAGTCATAACCCGGCATAGCCCACGGAACAGGAGTAACAAAGCTGTCAACAGGAGCCGCTGCCTGAATTCCCTCGCAGAAGGCTTTGACACCGTCTGCAGATCCAAGTGTAACAGCCTGAATGATATCGGCTCTCTCCTCCGACGCTCCCGGAACAGCGGTAAACCCGAGGCTTTCATATATATTTGAAGCAAATATAGCGCCCTTAAGAGCAGAAGCCGTAACTGTAGGCGCAAGGAAAAGTCCCTGAGTAAAGCTTCTGGTTGCAGACATACTTGCACCAACTTCTTTAGCAAGACCCGGTGTTGTAAGTCTTATAGCGGCATTTTCAACACATTCCTTAGTGCCGCAGATATATCCTCCTGTCGGAGCAAGTCCTCCTCCCGGATTCTTGATAAGCGAACCAACAACCATATCAGCTCCATATTCGGAAGGCTCTGTGGTCTCTACAAATTCACCATAGCAGTTGTCAACCATAATTATAATATCACTTCGGATACTCTTCACAAAACGTATTGCTTCGGCAATTTCAGCTACCGCCAGCGACTTTCTTGTGTCATAGCCCTTAGAACGCTGAATCTCGACAAGCTTTGTTTCCGGCTTTATCGCAGCTCTGATGCCTTCAAAGTCCCAGCTTCCGTCAGGGAGAAGATCAACCTGATCATAGCCGATTCCGAATTCAGCCAGCGAGCCCTTCTCTTCTCTGACGCCTATAACTCCTTGAAGTGTATCGTAAACCTTGCCTGCTATAGAAAGCATACGGTCACCCGGCCTTAAGTTTCCGGAAAGAGCAAGAGTCAGTGCATGTGTTCCGCAGGTTATCTGCTGACGAACAAGTGCATCCTCTGTTTTAAATACATTTGCATATATCCTTTCCAGAGTATCTCTTCCGCTGTCATTATAGCCGTATCCGGTTGAACCATACAGATGATTCTCCGCAAGGCGCGCATCCTGCATGGCTTTTATAACCTTCACGCTGTTCTGCTCGGCAACAAGGTCGATTGCTGCAAATCTGTCACGAAGTTTCTCTTCAACAGATGCTGCATAGTCATAAACCTTCTCATCAATCCCGAGTGTCATGTAATACTGTTTTAAACTGCTGTTGTTCATATTTTACCTACTTTATAATTTATTAAAAGCCGCCCGTAACTCAGTATAGTTATTTGGTAATCGCTATACTAATATATTACGCAGTTACGTCCGCTTTCTTTTGCTGTATATAAATGTTCGTCTGCTTTACTGATATTTTCCTCTAAACCGATTCATTGTTCCGGATCATCATTCCGAGATCTTCTCGATCATATACTTCAGTATATCATCTTCACACTTAAAATCATCCTTGTCGATCCATGTAACGGCTCTCTCATGTCTGAACCATGTCAGCTGACGCTTTGCGAAATGACGGGTATTTTTCTTCAGAAGCTCAACCGCTTCATCCAGACTCATCCGTCCGGTCAGATACTGATATATTTCTTTATATCCGATGGCCTGCATGGAAATATGCTCTTCCGTAAGCCCTCTCTCCATCAGCCTTTTAGCTTCATCGACAAGCCCTTCCTCAAGCATTATATCAACTCTCTTGTCAATACGCTCGTAAAGCTTATCGCGATCCATAGTCAGAACAAAATATGTAAAATCATAAGGCGATTCCTTTTGTTTTTCGGTTGTATTATGCTCCGATATCTTTCCGCCTGTATTGGCTTTAAACTCAAGAGCTCTTATAACTCTTTTAATGTTGTTCGGATGGATCTTCTCGGCCGCCTCCGGATCCTCTTCCTTTAACATTTCATACAGCTTAGCTCGGCCATCCGGAGTCTGGGAAAGTGCAGTCAGTTCAGCTCTCGTACTGTTTTCTTCTTCCTTTTCAAACTCCGTATCATAAAGCACTGCCTGGATATAAAAGCCTGTTCCTCCGACAAGTATCGGTGTTTTGCCCCTGCTGTGTATATCATCAATGGCAGCCTTGGCAAGGCTCTTAAACTCCGCAACATTCATCCCGTGTTCAGGTTCAAATACATCTATCAGATGATGCGGAACGCCCTGCATCTCTGCCGGTTTTATCTTCGCAGTACCGATATCCATAGTTTTATAAACCTGCATGGAATCAGCGGAGATTATCTCCCCGTCAAGTTTCTTGGCAAGTTTTATAGAAAGTTCAGTTTTACCTGCGGCTGTCGGGCCGGTTATTATAATAAGTTTTCGTTTAGCAATATTCTCCATAGTTATTATAATTG
>DOVL01000127.1:0-275 GCA_003520105.1 Lachnospiraceae bacterium
AAACAGCAAATTATGTGGAACTGGTCTGTTTTCAAGTTTCAGAGGATTATCGCCACCAGGGCATTGGAAAGAAACTCTTTACAATGATCTGTGAAGAGGCCATGCGGCTTGGAGCAGATAAGCTGTACATATCCGGTCATTCCTCAAAAGAATCACAGGCAGCGTACCAAGCACTTGGATGCAGGCACGCAGATGAGATTAATGAGATCCTGGCTGAGAAGGAGCCATTTGACGTACAGCTGGAATATATATTATAGTTTCGTACTAATGAGGAT
>DOVL01000127.1:378-12134 GCA_003520105.1 Lachnospiraceae bacterium
GAGTCTGTGAAAGTTTTTCTGTAAATAAGATATCCTAAGATAATTGACGAGCTGTATGGCGGTAAGATTACCGTTGTCCAGCTCGTTTTGACCACTGTTTATTGACATACATCGCGTTATCGAATACAATAATTGTCAGACAAATAAATTATTGGCAAACCCAGGGAAATCCGGCGGCGCAAAACTAAGAGGGCCTGTAAAATGGTAGCCAGTTGCATATAAGATGTTAAGCATCAGGATAGACTATTTTGGACTATTCTGATGCTTTGTTGTTTTTTTGAGGTAAATGCCTATGGAGGGATTTTTGACAATTAAAGAGATTGCTGAAAGATGGAATATTACCGGTCGTCAGGTACAAAAAATGTGTTCCGAAGGGAAAATACCGGGAGCATCGAAGTTCGGAAATGCATGGGCGATTCCGGAAAACGCTGAAAAGCCAGTTGATGGAAGAATCACTACTGGTGAATATGTTAATTGGAGAAAAATAGAAAGTACAAGATAGAGTGGGCTGTCAGCCCACCGAATAGAAATATGAATGAAAGGAGATAAACCATGAAAGAGATAGTATTAGGTAAAACAGGAATAGTAACTCCGCAAAATGCATTTGGCGCTCTGCCTGTTCAGAGAGTTGATATGAAAATGGCTGTAAAACTTTTGAGAGGCGCTTACGAAGGCGGAATGAGATTCTTTGATACAGCAAGAGCTTATTCGGACAGCGAAGAAAAGCTTGGAGAAGCATTTGACGGAATGCGTGATAAGGTTTTCATCTCATCAAAGACCATGGCGAAAACTCCGAAAAAATTCTGGGAGGATCTGGAAACCACACTTAAAAATCTCAGAACAGATTATCTTGATATATACCAGTTCCACTGTGTTCCCCAATGCTTTAAACCGGGGGATGGAACCGGAATGTATGAAGCTATGCTTGAGGCCAAGAAGCAGGGAAAGGTAAGACATATCGGGATCACTGCGCACCTTATAAATGTAGCTGAAGAGATAGTTGAGAGCGGACTATATGAGACAATTCAGTTTCCGTTCTGTTATCTGGCAACAGAGCGTGAGATAGCTCTCGTAAAGGCTGCAGAGAAAGCGGACATGGGCTTCCTTGCTATGAAGGGACTTTCCGGAGGACTGCTCACAAACAGCGAAGCTTGTATGGCATTTATGAGCCGGTATAATGTGCTTCCGCTCTGGGGAATCCAAAGAGAAGAAGAGCTTCGGCAATGGCTCGGTTTCTTTGATAGAGATGTTCAGATGACAGATGAGATAGCTCATTTTATTGAGGAAGACCGCAAGAGTCTTATGGGAGATTTCTGCCGTGGTTGTGGTTACTGTATGCCATGTACAGTGGGTATTCAGATCAATAACTGTGCAAGAATGTCACAGCTTATCAGACGTGCTCCTTCTGCGAATTTTCTTTCTGAGGAGTGGCAGGGACTTATGATGAAGATTGAGGAATGTGTCGACTGCGGACTCTGCAAGACAAGATGTCCATATAATCTCGATACGCCAAATCTGCTTAGGAAGAATCTGGCAGATTATAAGGATATACTTGTCGGAAAGGCTGAAATATAGAGAAGAGTAATTCCTTCTAAATGAACGAATGATGCAACGATTAATGTAACTGTTTGTTGCTCTTTTGTTGCTATATGTGGATTATTCTGATAATAGTTGCGAATTTAAGCCTGAAGTGATGAAAATAGTGTTTTAACAAAAAAGCAAATGTAAAGGAGGACGCAAAAATGACAGAAAACATGAAAGAGTTTTTGAAAGAGGTTGAAAACAATGCGGAGCTTAAGGCAAGGCTCAGTGCACTTCCGGATGAAGAGGCGTCGAAGGAAAAAGTGGTCGAGATAGCTAAGGAGTACGGCTTTACTCTTACAGCAGAGGATTATGAGGTAAGCGATGGGGAGAATATTTCAGATGATGAGCTTGAAGCCGTTGCAGGAGGAAATTGTCTTGCAGCAGGTGTTAAAAGAACCAACGAAGGTGATTTCTGCATGTGCGTTATTATAGGTGCGGTGGATGGATGCGGATGCTTTGTCTTTGGAGTAGCCTGATTAACAATTATTGGGAGAAAAAGAATTAAGAGCTTAAATTGCTGGAGTCGTATTTGACTAAAATGAAGGAGACAATAGTATAAATTATGTATTATCGCTTAAAAGAAAACTATCTGCTGCGCGGGTGGGAGCTTTTGCCATACGCTGTTGTGGACACCGAAAAGCATACAGCCTCCTTTTTTGACAGGAAGACCTTTGATGTGTTGTCATTATGTGAGGGGAATGCTGACTTTTCGCTTCCGCTGTTTCCACAGGCTGTGAAGGATACAGTGGATGTGCTTTTGGATAAGGGCATTATTGTGGAGTGCTCCGCGGGTGAGGGTATCACCGAAAAGCAAAAATATAAGAAGTATAACAACCGCTTTATGAGGCGTGCCCATTGGTCCATCACAGGGTGCTGCAATGCAAAGTGCAGGCATTGCTACATCTCCGGGGCTGAAAACCGGTACGGAGAGCTTTCCCACGAGGATGTGATGAAGATAGTGGACGGACTCGGAGAGTGTGGTGTTCTTTCGTGCTCGATCACCGGAGGAGATCCGCTTGTCAGAAGAGACTTCTGGGACATCATCGATGGACTTTTGAAGTGGGATATCGATGTTTCAGTGATCTACACAAACGGAATTCTGGTGAATGACAAACTGCTGGATGGTCTGGAGGAGCGCGGCATCCATCCTGAATTCAACATGAGCTTTGACGGGCTTGGACATCATGACTGGCTGCGAGGATTTGAAGGTGCCGAAAAGGCAGTAAAGAGAGCCTTTGAGCTGTGCCAGAAAAGAGGTTTTCCGACCGGAGCCGAGATGTGCTTATGGAAGGATAATGTGCATTCCCTCCGCGACAGTGTGAATTATCTTGCTTCTGTCGGCTGCAGAAGTCTAAAGGTAAACCCTGTTGGAGACACCGGTGCATGGAAAGAGGGCGGATATCAGAAGGATCACGGTCTTTCCTTTGATGAGACCTACCAGGTATATTTTGATTATATTGACGACTTTTACCGTGACCAGCCTGTAATCAGCCTGCAGTTAGGAGGTTTCTTTATGGGCTATGGGAAGGAACCTGATCATTATTCCATACCTGTGGTTCATACGGTAAGTGATCCCGCAAAGGTCTGCGTGTGCGCTCATGCGCGAAATACGATGTACATCTCTGCAGAGGGACGTGCGCTTACTTGTATGCCGATTTCAAACAATGATGAGTTCCAGAAGGACTACCCTCTGATTCAGGAAATCGGTGTAAAGGACTGCTTAAATGATTCAAAGTATATGGAACTTGTGAATACCAGAACGGACAAGGTGCTTGCTCACAACGAAAAGTGTAGCATCTGCAGGTATAAGAATCTGTGCCTGGGTGGTTGCCGTGCGGCCGGTCTGTTATGTCATCCGGGTGATATTCTGGCGCCTGATGAGGCAACCTGCAAGGTGTTTACTGAAGGCTGGGCAGAAAAGATCATAAATAAGATGGAAAAGCTTCGTCCGGGGTCAAAATGTGTTGAACTGGAACGCTTAAGGAACATGGGACGCGAAGGCGAGCTTATATAAAAGTGATAGGAGGATAATCCTCCCGTGTAGGGAAATGCTATACCGGAAAAGGGTGGTCGATTCCTTAATCTTATCGAAAATACAGAAGGTAATGACGAAAAGACCTCTGTTTATATTATTCTGTTTGCGATTAAGTGCGATTTTTGCTATAATAAAGCGCGGAGAAACATATAATTTTTTATGGGGTAAACAGTTATGCAAAAATGGGGAACGCTTAATTGTATTGTGTCGGATCGCGGCGCATGGTATTGCGACGCAATGGGGCGTTGCGCCGTTTTCCTGAGTATAGTTTTGAGTAATAATAGTCAAATCTGACGGTATGTTTATGTCTGTTAGGGTTGGCTTTTTTTTGTAGTTATATGACAAGTGCATCGGATCGATCTAAGGAGGGAAGTTAATACATGGAGAATCAGCAGAATGGTAAACAGCTTTATAGAAAACAGGTAATGGACAGATTGTCATCACCGGAGAAGCTGAATGATTATCTTAAGGTTACAAGTCCTGCAGTATGGGTTGCTCTTACGGCAATTATACTTATAATCGCGGGAGCGGTTGTATGGGGAATCACAACGTATATACATAGTGCCGCCAAGGGAACTGCAGAGGTTAAGGATGGCAAGCTTGTTGTTGTTTTTGATGATCCGTCACAGGCTTCAAATGTTAAAGAGGGTCTTACTGTAAAGGTTGGTGGAACAAGTTCCACAATAACCAGCGTAGGCATGAATCAGGAAGGAAAGATAATCGCTGTAGCTGACACAACACTTGCAGATGGCACATATACTGCAGAGGTCCGGTACAAAACAACACAGCTGATAAAACTGATATTTAACTGATGGGGGAATACTAGATGAGTAAAAAGCAGATACAGCCTGTCGCAAAAGGGCGAGCCAAGGTTCCTGTTATCATGCAGATGGAAGCTCTCGAATGTGGCGCGGCATCACTTGCAATGGTTCTTGCTTATTATAAAAAATGGGTACCGCTCGAGCAGGTCAGAGTTGACTGCGGTGTATCTCGTGACGGTTCCAATGCACTGAATGTGCTTAAGGCAGCACGAAACTACGGTCTTGAAGCGAAGGGTTATCGTTATGAACCGGAGAAGCTGAAGAAGGAAGGTACATTTCCGTGTATTATACACTGGAATTTTAATCATTTTGTTGTTCTTAAAGGTTTCAAGGGGAAATATGCCTATATAAACGATCCTGCAAAGGGCGATGTTAAAATACCGATGGAGGAGTTTGATCGTTCTTTCACGGGTATATGTCTCATTTTTAAGCCTACTGATAGATTTGAACAGAGCGGACAGAGGAAGAGCACACTTGAATTTGCCAAAAAACGTTTGAGTGGGGCTGGTATGGCGGTAGGATTTGTCGTGCTGTCAACGATAATCCTGTATTGTTTTGAAATGATCAATCCCGCATTTTCAAGGTTCTTCATGGATCGTCTTCTGACAGGAGAAAACGGAGATGAGTTAAGACCGTTTATCACCATTCTGTCGATAGCTGCTGTTATACAGATATTTGTTGCTTGTATGCAGGCAATCTACATGAATAAGATAAGCGGAAAGATGGATATCGTGGGTAGCAGCACTTTTCTCTGGAAGGTTCTCAGGATGCCGATGGAGTTTTTTACACAACGAATAGCCGGCGATATCATGCAGCGTCAGATGACCAATGCTACCATAGCAACAACAGTCATCAAAACACTTGTACCATTGGTGTTAAATACGCTGATGCTCGTATTTTACCTGGTGTTCATGTTAAGATACAGCGTTTTGCTTACATTTGTGGGTGTTGCCGTAATCGTGCTTAATCTGGGGCTGTCAAGGATGATATCGAGGAAACGTGTAAATATCACCCGTGTACAGAAACGTGATTCAGGCAAACTTTCGTCAACAACAGTTTCGGGAATTCAGATGATAGAAACGATCAAGGCCAGCGGAGCAGAGAACGGTTTCTTTCAGACCTGGGCAGGATATCAGGCATCGGTTAATGCTCAGACGGTAAAGTTTGCAAAGCTTAATCAATATCTTGGCGTTATTCCTAATTTCCTTATAACTCTTGCAAACTCCACGGTTCTTGTACTTGGTGTCTGGCTTGCTATGGAGGGTGAATTCACGATTGGTATGATAATGACCTTTCAGGGATTTATGTCAGCCTTTATGACCCCGGCACAGACTCTGATCACTGCAGGACAGACCATTCAGGAAATGCGTACCGACATGGAACGTGTAGAGGATGTAATGCAGTATCCTGTGGATGAATTATTCAGAGATGAACCGCTCAGTGACGACGAGAATTACGCAAAACTTTCAGGAAATGTGGAGTTGAAGAATATAACCTTCGGTTACTCAAGACTGGCACCGCCACTCATTGAGAATTTTTCAATGAAGATGAAAACGGGCAGTCGTGTAGCGTTTGTCGGAACATCGGGATGTGGCAAGTCAACACTGTCAAAACTGATTTCCGGGCTGTATAAGCCATGGAGCGGTGAGATCCTTTTTGACGGTAAGAAGATAAGTGAGATTGAAAGAAGTGTATTTACAGGTTCTGTTGCTGTTGTTGATCAGGACATCATTCTCTTTGAGGATACGATCGCAAACAACATCAAGATGTGGAACAATACAATAGAAGATTACGAGGTTATCCTCGCTGCCAAGGATGCGCAGATTTATGACGATATCATGAAGCGTGACGGCGGTTTTTACGGAAAACTTATCGAGGGCGGTAAGGATCTTTCCGGAGGTCAGAGACAGAGACTCGAGATCGCAAGAGTGCTTGCTATGGATCCTTCGATCATCATCATGGATGAGGCTACCAGTGCTTTGGATGCGAAGACGGAGTTCGAACTTGTACAGGCAGTTAAGGACAGAGGTATAACCTGTATAGTTATTGCTCACAGGCTGTCAACCATAAGAGACTGCGATGAGATCATCGTACTTGATAAGGGCAAGGTGGTTGAACGCGGTACACATGATGAGCTTTATGCAAAGGGCGGCTTCTATGCCGAGCTTATATCAAATGACTAAGGAGGCTATGGTATGGGTTGGTTTGACGAACAAATACGCCAGGCAAAAAAGAATGACCAGGATGTATTTGAAGAAGCTATCTTACGTATGGCCTCAGTCGTGCTTGGAAAAAATGCGGGTGAAATGAATGACAGCCGCATTGTGACAAAAGAGACCATAGACGAAATATTAAAATATTATCACTATAAGCCGGTTGAAATTCCGGATATGATAACCGATCCGGATGAACAGCTTGAATACTGCCTGCGACCGCACGGAATCATGCGCAGGAAAGTAGAATTGAAAAAGGGCTGGTACAAGGATTCCTACGGACCGCTGATGGCATTCAGGAATGAAGATGACATGCCGGTAGCGTTGTTTCCGAAGTCTGTTTCGGGATACTGGTACAAGGATCCGGAGAGTGGAAAACACGTTACGATCAACAAGAAAAACCAAGGTGAGTTTGCTGAGGATGCAATATGTTTTTATCGTCCTCTGCCACTCAGAAAACTTGATACATCAGATTTATTTGTATTTATGAAAAGCTGCTTTTCGGTATCTGACTGGGTACTGCTCCTCGCAATGGCAGGAGTATTTACCGCGGTCGGTATGATGATGCCGTACATCACAAGACTCCTCACGGGTTTTGTACTCAGAAGCGGTAAAAATGCAATTCTGATCGGAACGGCAGTATTTATACTGTCGGTAATAATCTCAAAGGAACTGGTTAATGCTGTTTACGGACTGGCGGTGACAAGAATGCAGTCAAAGGCATCACTGTCCATTGAGTCAGCCGTGATGATGAGACTGCTGAATCTTCCGGCAGAATTCTTCCGTCAATATACCGCAGGAGAACTTGCCTCACGTTTTCAGGCGATAACCCAGCTTTGTCAGCTGATGATCGGAAATGTGCTCTCAATGGGACTTACTGCAGTTTTTTCTCTGGCATACATGTATCAGGTGTTTCACTATGCTTCCGGGCTGCTGCTTCCGGCGCTGCTCATTATCCTGATGACGGTTGTAATAAACCTTATGGCGGCAAATAAGCAGCAGAAGGTTACGGCAAAGGTTATGGAACAGCAGGCTAAAACAAGCGGTATATCCTATGCACTTATCTGCGGTATACAGAAGGTAAAACTGGCAGGCGCTGAAAAGAGAGCGTTTGCACGATGGGCAAATGAATACGCCAAGCAGACGGATATGAACTACAATGCGCCACTTTTGATTTTGATCAGCAGCGCGCTTACCAGGGCGGTTACTCTGATCGGAACGATAGTTCTTTACTATTTTGCTGTTAAGACAAATGTTGAGCCATCGAAATATATAGCATTTAATTCTGCATTTGGAATGATCACAGGTGCCTTTGCTTCTCTTGCAGGCGTGACACTTATGGTGGCACAGATCAAACCTATCGTTGACATGATCAAACCTATCCTCAGCGCAGAACCTGAATCTGCCGACAACAAGATGATGGTAAATACTATTTCGGGTGGGATAGAGCTTTCAAATGTATATTTCTGCTATAAAGAGAACATGCCTTATGTGGTTGACGGCATGAGTCTTAAGATAATGCCGGGAGAGTATATCGCGATCGTAGGAACCACCGGTTGTGGCAAGTCAACTTTGATGAGACTTCTTCTCGGATTCGAAACCCCTGAGAGAGGAGCCATCTACTACGATGGTAAGGATATGTCCAAGCTTGACCTGAAGTCACTCAGACGACGGATAGGAGCTGTTACACAGGACGGCGGCCTGTTCCAGGGAAGTATATATTCAAATATCACAATTTCGGCACCGCAGCTCACGCAGGATGAGGCGTGGAAAGCAGCTGAGATCGCAGGGATCGCAGATGATATACGGAATATGCCGATGGGTATGCATTCAATGATATCCGAAGGGCAGGGCGGTATATCGGGAGGCCAGAAGCAAAGGCTTATGATAGCAAGAGCAATCGCTCCAAAGCCGAATCTTCTCATGTTTGATGAAGCTACTTCGGCCCTTGATAACAAGACCCAGAAGCAGGTTTCGGAGGCGCTTGACAAGATGAAGTGCACTCGTATTGTGATCGCTCACCGATTATCAACCATCAAGAACTGCGACCGTATCCTGATGCTGGACAAGGGCAAGATCATAGAAGATGGTACCTATGATGAGCTGATAGCTATGAATGGAAGATTTGCCGAACTTGTCGAAAGGCAGAGGCTTGATTCTTAAATAGATAAAAAATATATGATTTTGGGAGGTAAACAAAATGGAAGTAAATATGACAAGAAACGATAAGGAACTCATTGCTGCGGTAGAGGGAAGACTCGATACCATGACTTCTCCGGAGCTGGAAGATAAGCTTATGCCTGTTCTTGCTGAAACCGAAAAACTGGTATTTGACCTTGAAAAGCTCGAGTACGTCAGCAGTGCCGGTCTGAGGGTTCTTATGGCGACATTTAAGGTTATGAAGGGCAAGGGAGGCAGCATGGTGATCAGAAATGTCACTCCTAAGGTTAAGGAGGTATTTATGGTCACCGGTCTTATCAATGGCTTCGATTTCGAGTAGTTAATATAACAAAAAAACAGGAGGAGCCATATGGTCAATGAACTTAAGATAGAAGCGAAAAAAGAGAATTTCGAAAAAGTGTTGGCCTTTGTGGACGAAGCATTGGAAAAAGCGGGAGTTCCGTATGAGGTACAGCTCTCTGTGGAAATGGCAATCGAAGAGATATATTTGAATATTGTCTACTATGCATATGCCCAAAAGGATGGAGATGCAACAATCCTCACAGATATTAATGAGAAAGATAGAATTCTGACTCTAACATTTATTGATGAGGGACCGGAGTATAATCCTCTTCTTAAAGAAGACCCGGATACAACAATGGATATTATGGACAGACCGATCGGAGGCCTCGGAATCCTTATGGTCAAGAAAATGATGGATGATGTAGCCTACTGCAGAGAAAACGGTGAGAATCATCTGACGATAAAAAAAGGGTGGTGACTTGATGGAAAAAACCGATAAAAAACCACGCAGGCTTTTGATACAGGTCTCTCTTATGACGGTTGTCATATTTGCGGCAACATTGCTGTATATGGTGATTTCCGATTATATGATCACGAAGCGTTCATATCTTAAAGCCAAGCAGGAAATGATCGATCGCGATCTGGAAAATATGGAGAAGAATCTGGATGATGATAATAATGAATGGCTGTTGCCTTTCATTATGGAAAATGCAGATGAACTCCTGAAGGGATTATCTGCTGAAGAGAAGGAGGTTCGTAATTCCGAAAGATATGCTGAGCTTTCGGCACAGTTCTATATGGGAGGGGTTATTGATCCGGAGGAACTCAGTAAGGCGGAAAAAATGCTGTTCGCACATTCAAGCCTGTCAATCAGTGTATACATACTTAACGCCGTAAATGAAGTTGGTTATGAAAACGTATGTCTTATGGATTTCGTCGACGAGAATGAGGCATTTTACTATCTGGACAGTAATAGTGTGGATGTGGTCAACGGATTACTGGATGAGACACAGACCCATGATGAGACTCCGGGATCCGATATGCTTCATAAGATCAGCTATCCTGCATCTAAACACAGCGCAGTTAAGGAAATCCTTAAGGACAAAGCTTCAGGGATCAAGAAAACCTATTATGAGGTATATCATGATCCCGATAATGACAAGAATTATTATATAGGCTACATGCCATACGTAAAGAATGGAAAGGTAATATGCTATTTCCGACTGAAATATGATTGGAGCGATTTCCACAGTGAGCTTATAGGGCATTTGAAAAAATCTGTGCTGATAGGGCTCTCGGTTCTGCTGGTTCTCAATTTCCTGCTGCTGATATATCTGTATACGAAAGCAATCAAACCGGCGCAGAAGGTGAAGGATGGGGTTCAGGCATATATGGAGGACAAGGATAGTGCCGCCGTATGCGAGAAGATGAAAACCATCAGAACCAGGAACGAGATCGGTATACTTGCGGGGAGCTTCTCGGATCTGGCTATGGAGATCGACAGATATACCAATGATGTTATGAAGCTGACCGATGAGAAGGCAAGGATCAGTACAGAGCTTGACCTGGCGACTACCATTCAGGCGGATATGCTGCCGAGTACATTTCCGGCATTTCCGAACCGTGAAGAATTTGATCTGTATGCATCCATGACGCCGGCGAAGGAAGTTGGAGGAGACTTTTATGACTTCTTTCTGATCGACGATGATCATCTCGGTATGGTAATAGCGGATGTTTCAGGTAAGGGAATTCCTGCGGCAATGTTTATGATGTTCTGTAAGAATGTTGTGGCAAATAATGTCAAGCTTGGCAATTCCCCTGCAAATGCTTTAAATAGTGCAAATAAAACTATTTGCGCAAACAACAGTAAGAACATGTTTGTAACAGTCTGGCTCGGAATACTTGAGATATCAACGGGACATCTCACCGCGGCCAATGCCGGACATGAATACCCGATGCTTAAGCAGGGCGATAGTTTCACACTTTTCAAGGATAAACATGGTATGCCGGTAGGATTCATGGATATTATCACCTATCAGGAATATGAGCTGGATCTTAAGCCGGGAGACAAGTTATTTGTTTATACGGATGGCGTTCCAGAAGCGACAGCAGAGGATAAAGAAATGTTTGGTACTGACAGAACTCTTGAGGTGCTCAATAAAAATCCTGATGCTACGCCACAGCAGATGCTTGAGAATGTAAAGGAGGGGGTAGATGCCTTTGTCAAAGATGCAGAACAGTTTGATGATCTGACAATGCTGGCAATAGAGTACAAAGGAAAGAAGTTGAAAAAACTATAAACAGTAAAACAGGAGGGGATACAAAATGAATGAAAGGATAAAAGATTTATTTACCGAAATTGAAAAGAATCCGGAATTAAAGAAAAAACTGCAAGCTCTTCCGGACGAGGATGCTTCTAAGGACAAGGCTATCGAAATCGCGAAGGAGTATGGCTTTATCCTTACAAGAGAGGATCTTGAAGGCAATATAAATGGAGAGATTTCGAACGAAGAGCTTATGATGGTTGCCGGCGGGCTTAGAATGGAGGATTATGCCAGAGAAGCATCCGGCAGTGGTATAATTCTTAGTGCAATAAGAAAGGCATTTATATGATTGTCCGGACAGGAGATAACATAGAGA
>DOVL01000247.1 GCA_003520105.1 Lachnospiraceae bacterium
TTATTGCGCTCGAAATCTGGATGCTGATCCGTTATGTCGATAAGCGTCCGGGTCTCACCTTTATGCAGTATTTTGATGGATGGACCAATTATCTCATCCTCCTTTCATCTGCCTGGATCATACTCACTTTTGCTATCAGTTTTAAATACAAAGAAAAGGGCAAAAAACAAGGTCGAAGTGTGATTGGAATCATCTCCGGATCACTTACTTTGGTCCTGAATATACTCATGTCCATACGTTTTCTGCATGTCAGAAAGGGCATGGCATTTAAGGATTTATTGGAAGCATCCAAATATCTTGTTCTTCTCAATATTCTTATTATCGGTTATCTCATATACGAATTCTTTTTATCTCATAAGAGCCTCAGAAGCACCGCAATATACGGTCAGTTTCTGAATGTACTCTTCGCGCTCATCTGCCTTGGTTTCGGATGCGAAACATCTGTCTATGATGTTACAAGAGAACGTCAGATTCTCTGCTTTGTAACAATGGTCATCTATGCAGCGTGTCTTCTTATCTGGAAGCCTTATGTATCCATCATAATCATCAGCGTTGTATTTAACTATTTCTACAGCGAATGGAAACCTATCATGAAGGCAAGTGAATCCCCATATGCAGAGAAAATCCTTGAAGCAAACCAGATCAATTATCTGACATTCTGGATTGCTCTTGTCATGGTCAGCATCAGTATTTACCAGCAGCGACTTGCGGAAGCAAAGAAAGATGAGAATCTTGTTGCTGCCAATGCAAGGCTGAAAAAGCTTGCTGTTGAGGATGAGCTCACAGGGCTATCTAACATCTATCAGTTTGTTCAGGATGCCGAAGAAGTAATGATGAATGAACATGGTTCCAAGACGTACCTCTTCATCAATATCGAAAACTTCAAGAATTATAATGATCAGTTCGGCTACCAGGCCGGTAATCAATTTCTGAAGAAGGTTGCAGGAATGATCAGAGACACCTTCGATGGCTGTCCTGTTGCAAGACAGGCTTATGATCATTTTGCTGTTCTTACCGATTCTGACAGTGTGGAGAAAAAGCTTGATGGTCTGCGTGATCAGATCATAAATATCAACACCGATGTACACATCGACCTTAATGTCGGAGCCTACACTCCGGGCAACGATATGTCTCAGAGTACGATACTGACATCTCATGGTCAGGGAACCAACAATGATCTTAAAGCTGCCGGCAAGATGGTTGATCCGCGTATCGCCATAGACCGTGCAAGATTTGCATGCAGCCTTATCAAAAACAAGTATGATAAGCACTACATGGAATATGATAGCAAGGTTGATTCTGACTTCCATAAACGTCAGTATATAGTTAACAACATCGACCATGCAGTCGAAAAAGGATATATCAAGGTTTATTATCAGCCTGTTGTATGGTCAAAGAATCATACACTCTGCGGATGTGAAGCCCTTGCGAGATGGGACGATCCAAAATACGGTTTTCTCTCTCCGGCAGACTTTATCCCTGTACTTGAAGAATACCGTCAGATCCACAAGCTTGATAAATGCATCTGGGAAGCAGTATGCAGAGATCTCAGAGATACCGCCGCATCAGGAAAACATACTATTCCGGTTTCTCTCAATTTCTCACGTCTGGACTTTGAGCTCATGGATACAGTTACCGTTCTTGAAGAGCTTGTTGAAAAATACAACGTACATAAACATGACATCCATGTTGAGATAACCGAGAGCGCCCTGACCGATAATATGGGTACACTTCAGCAATCAATACAGAAGCTGAAGGATGATGGCTTCTCCATCTGGCTCGACGACTTCGGATCAGGTTATTCATCACTAAATGTTCTGAAAGACTACAGCTTTGATGTTCTGAAGATCGACATGAAATTCCTTTCAAGCTTCGATTCAAACGAGAAATCAAAGGTCATCCTCAACATGATCATCGACCTTGCTTCCAGCCTCGGAATGTACTCTCTCACAGAGGGCGTCGAAACCGAGGAAGAGGCTGAATTCCTTGCAAGAGTCGGTTGCGGAAGACTTCAGGGCTACTACTTCGGAAAGCCTATGCCGCTTGAGGGTATAATCGAGAAGATTCACAACGGAACATACGTTATCAAGCGATTGGTATAAAGCTGGTCGTGATTCACATGCAATAGAAATCAACTGTCGCGAAACTCACTATATCACCGTAACATAGTCTGGTCGGTCCTGTGATCCTGACAGAATTAACATATGTTCCGTTCGTAGAATTCAGGTCATTGACCATATAGCTATTATCTCTCTTGATGAGTTCGGCATGTACCCTGCTGACCCCCGGAACCGCGATGCAGTAATCCGCCGCACTTGAGGTTCTTCCTACCGTTAATCTGTCACCACGAAGAAATATCTGATTATCCTCACGCAGCATGCTAAGATCGACCGGAACAAGCCGTGTTACCGGACTCTCTGTTAGCTGTTGTGTGGAAAACGCAGAATCTGTCATCACAGAACTGCCTCTGCTATCATATATCGTTTTATCGTATATTTGTTTGTCATATATTGTTTTATCATATAATGCTCTATCGCCTCCCGGATCATCCGGGGCACTCCTGACCGTATCATCCGAAACACCCCCGACTGATTGATTTGGAATACTCCCAACCGGCGGATACAAAATACTCCCGGCCGTCTGATCCGGTTGTGGTTTTTTTATTGTTGAAGAATATGTATTCATATCATTCTCCAGCCGTTCTTCTTCACGTGTTTTGAGGATGCGGTTGATCAGCGCCGCCATATATATCAGAACTACAACAAATACTATCTTCGCAGCCGTCAACCCATATGTTATGGACAAGATCACGCCAACAGCAACGATAACCCCGCCGGCACAATACAGCCCTATATTCTTTATCCTTCCATCATTATCTCTGTAATGAATAGTTGAGGCTTCTTCTGACAGCCGATCATCACCAAAACCTCCGTAACTATTCTCTGCCTGCTTAATTCCCTCCGAACTGTCAGTCCGCGACATATTAATCCCTCGTCTGATACTCTCCTGCTTGGCAGCTTCCGACCAAGCCATATCTTCTGCAGATTCAGCAGGCATTAAACTATATCCATTCCTCATCTCAGAGAACCGCTCCATCGTCTGAATAAAGAGCTCTGCAGTAAAGTTATCGCGCAGCACATTTCCGGAAAAGAAGTCATATATAAACATCACATTCTCGCGATCGCTGTGATCCATCACATGAAGCAGTTCCTCCATAACAGCCTTAAACTGCTCCGAAAACTCCCTTTTCTCGCCGGGTACGATAATGAACCTGAAGCTGCCTCTTTCGGGGTCATATAATATATATCTCGAGTCAATAATAAGTGCGTCCGGAGATAGTATATATTCCTGCATTTCCTTAAGACACTCCGACAGATTGCACAGAAAATGCATTATCTCACTTACCTGAAGACTTCCCCTGTTGATCATACTGAACAGTGTACTCATCCCATCCAGCTTACAGAGCATGATGATCTCATTATCTATCTCCCTGAAACGACAGTCCGCAATATATCTGAAGCTGTTATTTCGCAGCATTTCTATCTGAAGAATATCTTCTCTGTCAATTCCATGTATTTCAAAGTAATTATTCACCGAGCGATTCTTCTGCAATATCATCATACATCTGCCACCTCCTAAGCCGGTCGGTACATACTCCGAACTCCGTACTGCAGCCCAGCCCTGTTTCACCATGCATATTGATCCTTCCGATCATGGTAATGCTGTCCGAACCCGCCATGCCCGTAAGTGAGTAATCATCACACCACATCAGGAGGTCTCCCAGGCCGTTATTCCTTGCTCCGTCGGAAATATACTGCGAGGTCTCAATAAGCGGAGCTGTATAAATCTTCTCATACATATATGATCTTATGGTTTCACAGTTCAGTACATACATCATTCCGTAAATACATAAACATACCATCACCATAACCATAAACATCACTACCGATGCTTCAACCGAGATAACCCCTGCATTATCTGTCTCAATATGTTTTCTTTCACACATTTCTTTACACATCCTTATCCCGTTTCTTTCATTTTTTCTCTTATCATATCTACAGTAATTACTCTTATTATTTCTACAGTCATTACCCTTATTATAATCACCACACTTAATAATCATATGATCACCTGCATTTATGGCATTCCGGCAGTCCGCCTACCTCACTGAGCTTAACCCTTCTCACAGTTCTCAGCAGTCTGGAGCAATTCGGACTGCTATGATATTTCTCTCCATCCTCGGTCACGAAAACGTATCTCCCCGCACTCGCCGCATGGCAATACGAACACGGCTCATAATCTCTGTTTTCCGCAACATTTTTCTTCATAAGCGTCGTGTGATGATAGAGATAAGTGCATCCCCTGGAATGATGATAAACCTCACCGTTCTCTGCAACATAAACATACACATCCTCCGCACTGTCATTCTCTTCATCAATACCTTTATAACCTATATAAGCCTTCTGCCTTACCGTATCTGTATAGCTTTTCTCAAAGCTTCCGATGATAGGAACCGAAAACCTCACCTTATAATAAACCGTCAGCCTTATATATCCCTCTTCATCAGGTATACCTGTTCCGATCAGCTTAATTCCCGACGAGCCGCCTGAAATATACTTCTCAACCAGTTCCGGGTCATCCAGATAATCATCTATCTTTGAATTCGCTACCACCAGATTTGAATATTCCAGTTTATCAACCGAATCAGACAAATAAGAATACTCCGCCAGATATTCAGATGCTTCAACCGCAGCAGCCTCATAGACTACTGCCCTCACAGCAATGATCCTGCAAAATATCAAAAAGCAATACATACAGAACATAAAGATTGGCAGGCTTATCGCAGCCTCAAAAGCCAGTGACCCTCTATTCTGATTCTTTTTTCTTATATTTGCGGCAAACACCGGAACCATCTCCTCTTTTGATCGATACAATAAGCCATAAGTATCATTTCTTCTTCGGATTAATACATTCAGCCATCAGTATCATCTCTTCTTCGGATTAATACATTCAGCCATCAGTATCATCTCTTCTTCGGATTAATACATTCAGCCATCAGTATCATTTCTACATGGATTGATATATCCTGCAAGACGAACACGGGATCACTATCACAAGCACCTGGAGAGGCAACAAATATTTTATGGAGTACATTTATTCTGTTTTCATCATCCTAAAAATGTTCGTCTCACAGGATATATCAACCCATAGCAGTTTTATTAGTATTCAATTCGTAAAACCATCTCAGTACAAGATCATCGCGTACAATTCATTGTATACATCCTCCCGTACCAACTATATCAATTCTTAGTATCCATCCTCCCGATACAGCTCGATCAACCTTCCGTCAAATTCAATCGATACATCTACCGCAAACTCAACCGCTGCATTTTCCATCCTGAAATCCGGATACCTCATCCTTGTATTCATTTCGATAAGATCAGCCATACGGTAATACAGCCTGTCTCCCACCATCGCCATAAGTATCATCAGATATTCTTCGTAATCCAGCCCCTTGTCGTCATCTTCCTTCTCAACCGTCGCAATATCCTTTATTCCATACAGATCCGTAACCCAGTCCTCGCTGTTCTTGATCAGAGGAACCTTCTTCCCTTCAACAAGAAACTTTACATCGGCACAGCTTTCAACATATGCCCAGCAGCCCGCAAGGAGATATTTCACAACCGGCTGGAGATACGGTGCCCAGACTGTCAGAGAGGTTGCAAGAGCCGCAACCCTGGCCATCTTGGAGCTGTCCGTAAGTATATATGCAAAGTTCAGCCCCAATCGAAGTTTTATAAGCTTCTTCACCGTTCCGACATAGTTTTCAGCGTCTCTTAGCTCACCGCAGATCAGATATTCTCTCTCCATATTCAGATAGGTTTCCTTATCCCACTGATCCTTCAGGCACTTAAATACATCGTTGCAATAAGCTATCACAGCTATGTAATCATTAAACCTGCTGCCCCATCCGTCCATCGCGGTCAGACTTCCGGACAACGCTCCGTAATCCGTGAAGCTTGTATCTATATCTTCATCACCGAACCAGGTCGAGAGAGCTTTCTTTCCTGAAGGAATGTCCGTAAAATCAAGCATATTTTCACTGAAAGTAACATCATCCGGACAAATAAGAGCAGCCATAAAAAGCCCGCCGACCGTCCTTGTAGACATTCTCGGATCATCCTTCTCCTTCTTGTTCTCATCCTTCTCTTCCGGATGCTGTTCATAGTATTCTTCCTCTGATTTCTTAACGTCCTCAGCTTCCTCTCCCTTGCCATCGGTCTTATCCAATCCATCTGCGATATCACTGTTCATCCTGATCTTATCGTTATCATCCAGAGCGGTATCAACCTCTTCCGGATTGCCTCCCAGCTTTTCTACAAGCTCTTCGGCGGCGTTTTCTATCAGATAATATTTCATATGATCCATTATCTGGTTTCCAAAGGCAGCACAGTCGTTTGTCAGCATTGTATTTACTCCTGACATAATGACCTTCTTAACCTCGTATTCACTTCCGAGATTCTCCGAGAGACTTTCTTCAATAAGCTGTTCGGTTTTGCCATCGCCTTTTCCGTAATAGGTTTTATCAAAAAGGAGGAGATGATATTCCTCGAAGATATAGGGATTGAAATCCGCTTTAATTCCTGACATTGCTGCTGACAGTGCAGCCGCTGCCTTGGCTCTCGCACACTTAAACCTTACAGCACCTGTAACAGCCGACAACAGAACTAACATCACTACGAGAAGAAGTGTCAGAAATATAGTAACCGAGCCCCTGTTTCCACAGTTTATCTTCCCTCTTCTCTTCATATCTCTCCTCCTTTTTTGATCAGCTGAATATAGTCTTTGCTCCGCTGTTAATACTGCTCCAGATAGAGTTTGCCAGACTGACGATCTGACTTTTAAATATGATCACGAGGGCCACAAGAACAACCAATATCAAAATAACCTCTATGGAAATTGCACCTGTATTATCACTTTTTCTGAAGCATTTTCCCGAAACTTCACTGACATTCTCATTATCCAAAATTATCATTTCATCCATACGATTCCCTCCTAAAAATTCTTAAGTGCAGGGAACATCACGATCCCGATAACTGTTATTAGTAAAATAAACATTGGGATCAGAAGCTTTTCAGCCGCTTCCTCTCCCTTTCTTCTTGCTCTAAGTTTTCTTTCATTAAATGCATCCTCTTCTTCCTTGCGAAGAAGGTCTAAAAGGTTGGAGTTGCCTCTTTCAAGATTTCTGGTGATAAGCGTCATAAGCCCTGAGTATTCATGAACACCCGAGCCTCTGCCCATTTCCAGATATACCGTTTTCTCATCACGCCCGGCCTGAAGTCCGTTCACAATATAGTTAAGCTCCTCATAGAGTCCGTCCCTGATACCCCTGTCTTTAAGCTCTGTATAGATACTTATCATTGTCTCTCTAACCGAGAGTCCGGATCCAACTTTAAGTACTATACTGCTTACAAAATACGAGTATCTTCCGAGCAGTTCATCCTGCCGCTCCGACGCTTTCCTTCTCACTCTGCTAAACTGTAGTATCACGTAGCATATGATCAGGATGAAGCCGAAGATCAGTATTTTACAAGCATCGGACAGTTCCGACTCCTTCTCTGCACTGATCCCGACGCCTTCGATCGTGTCCGGAAGGACAAAACTCTCATCTTCTCTTGAACCCTCTTCAAGTGTCTTCAGAACAGCTTCTATCCTTTCTGCCCAGTCACTCTCAACATAAGGAATGACTCTGACCTTCCATATATACTCCCTGTCATGAATACCATCTGTCAGGATTGCTGACACTCTGACATTTTGGGCTTCTTCTATCTCCCTGCTGTTAACCCTTCCGTCGATACCTATAAGCTCCGAGTCATCGCTGTACCATTCAACCCTGAGCGTACCGGTCTCATCGGTCTGAGGAAGTACCAGATCATGCATAACATTTTCCAGGTCGGAATTATCTCCCCTGATGATGTCACTCAGATAGCTGTAAGCCTTGCCTGCCATTTCTTTAAACTCTTCACTGCTGTACTCTCTCGGACTCAGCTCCAGACTGTAGGTTTTCTCGCTGCCATCCTTGTTTAGATTAATACTGACATTTACTGATTTCTCGCCGACTCCCGGCCTGGTAAGGGTATTTCTGTCCGTTTCCGTCTTCGGTATTAAAGCAATGATCAGAACCAGAACATCCAGAAACAGTAGTCCCTTTAAGCCTTTTATACATATTTTTATAAACTGTCTCTCTGCCTCTTCATCGGTCTGTCTCTCGCTCATCGTTCCGGATCTTCTAATCTCTGCTCTGAACCTTTCGTACAGAAAACTCTTCCGGGATAGTTCAAAGAAAACTGTGGCTGTGGGGTGAAATAGCCCTCTCTTCGATCCTTTTCCAGCGTGTTTCCTGCATATCAGCTCCGCCAGCAGAAGTCCCGCGCCTAAAACAATACTTATATACAACATCTCAAATCCCCTGTTATACACTAATATCCGTTATATGCTTTCCAATCCGGTCAGCGATAAGTACAAGCAGAAGCATGACCGTCATAAAAGCCCTGCCCACAAAGCCTTCGTATAAGGCCTGCATGAATGTTCTCATTGTCAGTCTTGTATATAGAATAATTACAAAGGGCATGAGCACCATGATCTTCTGTTCCAGCTTCTTTCCGGCGATAATGGTCGCTATATCATTTTCCACATCTATTCTCTCACTTATGGTTCTGACGGATTCCCTGACTATTCGTATGGTATTTCCGCCGGTATACCTGATGATATGAATAACATTTGCAAACTCTCTTATCTCCTCCAGATCCGTTTTCTCTGCAAATTCCATAAAAACTGTGTCTATAGGTTCGTTTAAAGACAGTTTCCTCCTAACCACATTCAGGTATTTAAGTATCGCCGCCTTCCTTCCGAGCCCGTTTTCCAGTTCCTTTTCTGCGAGCATCACGGAGTTCTCCAGTGAATACCCTCCTTCCAGCGCTGCGTCTACAGCAGTCAGCAGACCTTTAAACTCCAGTAGGAGCTGTCTCTTCTCTTTCTTTTCCTTCTCCTTCTTCCATTCACGGAAATACAGCAGACCGGATAATAATCCCGGAAATATTCCGATCCAGGAATCATAGAAGAGGTATGCTATCGTCGGAACCAGAAGGATACTTACTATCATCAGTGATCCTCCCGATAGATTCCGATCAGTCCGGCCGATTCCAGCTTATGTACGTTTACCAGATCATTTATTTTGCGAAGTCTTCCGCTGACCTTTCTGTTTTTGGTTCTTTCCCGGGAATTCTTCCCGTAAGTTTCAGCATCCTCGCGCAGTTCTTCAAACATATACAGCGTATTCAGCCTGATCTCATCATCTTCCATTCCTGTTACCTCACTGATCTCCAGTACTCTTCTTGTTCTGTCACGCAGTCTTCCCAAATGAACAACGATATCTATCGCAGCCGCAATCTGTTGTCTGATAGCTCTGATCGGCAGTTCAGCACCCATCAGCACCATTGCTTCAAGTCTCAGAAGCATATCTCTCACCGAGTTTGCGTGTCCCGTAGAGATACTTCCGTCATGTCCGGTATTCATTGCTGCAAGCATATCAATTGCCGCCTCGTCTCTGACTTCGCCGACGATTATGCGGTCCGGCCTCATCCTGAGGCTGGTCCGTATAAGGTCCTTGATCCTTATACTGTTGTTTCCTTCGACATTGGCATTCTTAACCTCGAGCCTGATAAGGTTATCTATCCCCTTCAGGCTGAGTTCTGCGGCATCTTCGATAGTTATCACTCTCTCATCCTTCGGAATAAAGTCTGATAACGCATTCAAAAAGGTTGTCTTGCCCGAGCTGGTACCGCCGGAAATAAATATGTTATAGCCCGCTTCAACCAGAAGTCTGAGGAAATCAGCTGTGTCCCTGTCGATAGCTTCCTTCTCGATCAGCCTGTTCATATCAAGCCTCTCCTTCGGAAACTTCCTTATGGTCACTGCCGTCCCATCCAGTGAAACACCGGATAAAACAACATTTACCCGGGATCCGTCCGGAAGGATAACATCAGCTATGGGGTTAGTGTCATTCAGAAGCCTGTTTGATGAAGCTACCACCTGCTGAACTATCGAAAGCAGCTTTTCAGAGCTTTCGAAGCTTTTTTCGGATCTCACGATAACTCCGTCCTTCTCCAGAAATATTCTGTCAGGACCGTTTATCATGATCTCGGATATGCTGTCATCCTCAAGAAAATCCGACAAAATATCCAGTTTCCTGATAGAGTTATATATTTCCGATTTAAGCTGAAGCTTCTCCCTGAGTGGCATATACTCCCCACCGGACTCCCGCAGTATGCATTTATCTATCAGTCGTCTGACCTCCTCATCTTCAATCTCCGAATTAAGGTCAAGCTCGCTGATCACTTCTCTTTTCAGTCGTTCTCTATGACTTTCCATACCTAAGATTTCTGACAAAAGCTGCCATTTCCTCCTCATCCGTCGAATAATAAGGAACATGAACCTTTACGATCCTGGCCATTATGCTGCGTAACTCCATACTTCTGAGTATGCTTTCAAAGCTTTCGAGCTTACCGACTGAAGTTGGATCGTCAAGAACCGGCATATATATCCTGTCAAAGCAGTCGAGGATCCCCGGATCCTCCAGGACAGCCGACCCAAGATCATAAATGACCAGATCATATTTACCCAGCTGCAGCAGACAGTCTGACAGGCAGGTTATATCGTCCTTTTGAACATTTCTCAGATCCAGATATACTGTCCCTGCACGAAGCACATCTACTCCATTTGACGATATAACGCACCCTCTGACAGTCTCTGCCAGTCCGGGTAATCTTTCCTTGATCTGATATAGTATTCCGCCACCGGGAGCCTTGCAGGGGGAATAGTTCTCCATTCCGACATATATCCCTCTGCCGCCTCCGGTATGTTCGGCCATAGCCATCGCAAGAGTTGTGCATCCGCATCGCCCAAGAGGAGAAAATACAGCTTCAATCAGCATTTTACTAACAACAGGAGGGCTGACAGCAATGCTCCTTCTCACCTCTTTGTAAATATCTCCCAGTCTCTGATATTTGAAGACTATCTCCCTTTCACTGACCGGTGCCATGCTTCCGCCGTCACTCTCTGCATATATGCGCGGCTCATTCCCGGACCTCCTGCCGGACAGATAGATACACCTGACATTGTGAAAGTTAAGCCCCTCACCGGTTTCCTTACAGCCGGAAATATCATCCGTCAGTATTAACTCCAGATCATTCTCCGTAAGGTAAGCCGCCACAGCTTCCTTATCAGAAAATATAACTGCGTTATACTGCGGGTCTTCATGATTGATATGATCCGCCAGACCAACCGCAAAGCTTAAGTTTTTATCACATATTCCTATCCTGTGCATAACTCCTGTCCCTGCATATACTATTTCAGATCCTTCAGCAGAGACCGTCACCGGAACAACCTCCGGGGCTGAATATCGTCATCCGATCCCTTCCGTCGACCCTGTATCTCTGCCGGTGAAATAAGATTATCATTTTCGATTTTTCCGGTAAAATCGCGACGCGACAGGATTTGTTGCGCAACAAAACAAAGCTCGTTCATAATCGTTCACACCCAAAAAAGCTTCATAAGCCTCTGATTTCCGATGTTTTTATCCATTTCTTCAGCCAAAGCACGCCTCATCCGACCATCAGAATATACTCATTTCATGATTATTTCGTTCATATCCGTGCATCAAAAAAGCACCGGACATTCATATCCGATGCTTTTTTGTGAATTATCAATATTTGATTTTATCTAATACGACGAAACGATTTGTTGCGCAAAAACCAATTACTTCTCAATATACTTATTAAGTGTATCAACAACTGTATTTAAGTTATAAGGCTTTGCGATATAGTCATCAAGCTGGTTCTCAATGATACGCTCCTTGTCGCCGAACATTGCTCTTGCAGTAACAGCGATGATAGGAAGACGCTTCTTGTGATCTCTCTGCTCAAGCTTTCTGATCTCCTGAGTTGCTGCGATACCATCCATTACAGGCATCTGAACATCAAAGAGTGCTGCATCGTAAGTCTTCTGCTTGAAGAGCTCGATAGCCTTCTCGCCGTTCTCCGCAATATCGTAAGAGAAACCTGCCATACCGAGAAGCTTTCCGATAACCTGCTGGTTAACCGGCTCATCCTCTGCAACAAGGATTCTTGCATTCTTACCGTTATTTGTGATTGAAAATACAGCCGGAGATTCCTTCTCCTCATTCTGCTTCTCATCAATCTCAGCTGCCTTGACAACCTTAAGAGGAATCTCAGCGATGAATGTTGATCCGATGCCTTCCTTACTCTGTACCGTAATAGTACCGTTCATAAGCTCGGTGATCTGCTTACTGATAACGAGTCCGAGTCCCGAACCACCGTATTTTCTTGTATCAGATCCGTCAACCTGTGAGAATCTGATGAAGAGCTTGGTCATGTTTGCTTCGGAGATGCCTATACCTGTGTCGGCAACAGCTATACGAAGCTTTACTGTATCATTTGTATCATCAAGCGCTGCGATCTTAACTCTTACGCCGCCCTCGGAAGTAAACTTGATAGCATTTGAAAGGAGGCAGTTAAGTACCTGCTGGATACGCTGTCCGTCTGCTCTGACGAGCTTAGGAATATTATTACCAAAGTTGAGGTCGAGGGAGATTGCCTTGTTATCTGCGGCAGGAACCTGTGCTGCAACTGTTTCTTCAATAGCCGCCTTGATATCACAGATCTCTTCCTTGATCTTGTATTTACCTGCTTCAAGCTTACTGATATCGAGGATATCGTTAATAAGTCTGAGAAGGTTATCTGCACAGTTTTTAGCTGTGATGAGGTTGTCTCTATAGTCTGCCTGAAGATCAT
>DOVL01000198.1 GCA_003520105.1 Lachnospiraceae bacterium
AGGTAGTTATCCCACGTATGAAGAATGACATCATCGATGTTATGGAGGCCTGTGTTGACGGTACTCTTGACCAGATCGATCTTCAGTTTGAGGATAATGCAGCAGTATGCGTAATGCTTGCATCTGACGGATATCCGGTTGCTTACGAGAAGGGCTTCCCTATTTCCGGTCTTGATACTTTCAAGGATAAGGACGGATATTTTGCTTTCCATTCCGGAACAAAGTTTAAGGATGGAGAGGTTGTGACAAACGGCGGAAGAGTTATCGGTATTACAGCTCTCGGAGCAGATCTTCTTACAGCCAGAGCAAATGCTTATGCAGCTACTGAGTGGGTTGATTTTGCTAACAAATATATGAGACACGACATCGGTAAGGCAATTGATGCTGCGGTACAGCAGTAATATGTCAGATACAGGATTTGCGAAACAATAGTTTGCGAGGCATAATCTGATATGAAAGGTTTTCGGAGGTAATACTCTTGAATTACGAATATACAAATGCGGCTGAAACGTCTCTTGCGCAGGCTCGTGAGATTGCGGTGAAGACAAACGGCGGCATGATCGAAACAGCACATATTATGTACGGACTCTATCATTCCAGAACCGGTACAGCCTATAAGATACTTGAGAAGGCTGCGGTTGATGAGAATCAGCTGTATGATATTGTTGCTGAAACACATGATATTAAAAATGAACTCCTTAATTCGGGAGACAGTGAATATTCAGGCAAGGCACGTGAGGTGCTTGATAATGCCGCTAAGGAAGCATATGCTCTCCGTGCGCTTAAGTGCGGAACTGAGCATATTCTTCTTGCGCTCATTAAGACCGAAGGAAGCAGTGCCATCGCTGTTCTCAGTAAGCTGAAATGTAATATCAAGAAGATTTATATTGATATTTTGATCTCATGCGGTATTAATCCGGAGAATGCAAAGAGAGATTTCATGGCATTCTCGCATCTCAGAAGCAAGAAGACTGCCAATAAATCGGCGACTCCGGCCCTTAATCAGTACAGCAGGAATCTGAACGTTGAGGCGGCCAGAGGTGAGCTTGATCCGGTCATCGGAAGAGACAGTGAGACCAGAAGAGTTATGCAGATATTATGCAGACGTATGAAGAATAATGTCTGCCTTGTTGGTGAGCCTGGAGTCGGAAAAACTGCGATCGTTGAAGGCCTTGCACAGCTTATTGAATCAGGAAACGTACCTGATAATCTCAGAGGCAAGAGAGTCCTCAGTCTGGATCTTTCAGGCATGGTTGCAGGTTCAAAGTACCGCGGAGAATTCGAAGAGCGTATCAAGAAAACGATAAATGAGGTTAAAGCAGCCGGAAATATCATCCTTTTCATTGATGAGCTCCACACACTTGTGGGTGCGGGAAATGCAGAGGGTGCGATGGATGCTTCAAATATTCTCAAGCCTTCACTTTCAAGAGGTGAGATTCAGGTTATCGGTGCGACTACGCTTAATGAATACAGAAAATATATCGAGAAGGATGCTGCGCTTGAGAGACGTTTCCAGCCTGTTACCGTTGATGAACCATCACCGGATGAGGCTCTGGATATTCTTAAGGGCATCTGTGGAAAATACGAAGAGCATCACAATGTAAGATATGATGAAACAGCTCTTAAGGCAGCTGTTGACTATTCGGTAAGATATATCAATGACCGTTTTCTTCCTGATAAGGCGATCGATCTCATCGATGAAGCGGGTGCGAAGAAGAGATTAGGATTTATTACCGACAGCAACACACTGAAGAAGGAAAGAGAGAAAATAAGTGCGATCGAGAAGGAACTTGAAGACTCTATTTCCTCAAATAATATAGATGAAGCCGGCAAACTGAAGTCAAAGCTTGACAGACAGGAGAAGAGGCTTCATGAGATGCTTAATCCTAAGGCGGCAGAGGGCGACGCTCTTATCACTGAGGAGGATATAGCGGATGTTATAGCATTATGGACTAAGATACCTGTGTCGAAGATCACTGAATCGGAGACTGACAGGCTTCTTAAGATGGAGAAAAAGCTTCATGAGAGAGTTATAGGACAGGAGGAAGCAGTACATGCTGTTTCGACTGCCATCAGAAGAGGCAGGGTGGGACTTAAGAACCCTAACCGTCCGGTTGGCACATTTCTGTTCCTGGGACCTACAGGTGTCGGCAAAACCGAGCTTTCCAAGGCTCTTGCAGAGGTGCTTTTCGGTGACGAACACAGCATTATCCGTGTAGATATGTCCGAGTATATGGAAAAATACAGCGTATCCAGACTGATAGGTTCTCCTCCGGGATATGTCGGCTTTGAGGATGGCGGACAGTTATCCGAGAAGGTCAGGAAGAATCCTTATTCGGTTATTCTCTTTGATGAAGTTGAGAAGGCACATCCGGATGTGCTTAACATACTTCTTCAGGTTCTTGATGATGGTATCATCACCGACTCTCACGGCAGGAGAGTTAATTTCAAGAATTCAATAATCATCATGACATCAAATGCAGGCGCTGAAAGAATACTTGATGCAAAGCATCTTGGCTTTGTGACGGATAACAGTGCGGACAGAGAGCATGAGGAGATGAAGGAAGGCGTAATGGAGGAGATTAAGAGATTCTTCAGGCCTGAATTCATTAACCGTATTGACGAGGTGATCGTCTTCAGAGCACTCTCGAAGGAAAATGTCATGGATATCGCGGATCTTATGCTTAAGGAGCTGAAGAAGCGTGCCAAGGATAACCTCGGTATCACTCTCAGCTACGGAAAGAAGCTTAAGGATTTCATATTTGAGAAGGGCTTTGATACGAAATTCGGTGCCAGACCTCTCAGACGTGCCATTCAGACCTATATTGAGGATGAACTCTCAAAAGAGGTTCTCACGGAAGGCTATACCGAGGGTGACAGGCTGAGCATCGGAGTTTCGGACGGTAAGGTTATTTTCAAAAAGCTGTGATATTTGATATGGAAAAATAATCGGATTTATTATATAATCAAATTACAAGAAATTCCCAATGGAGGTATAAAGAGGTGGCAGTTGTACCAGAACTCATAAGAGAAGAAGAAAATGGGGCTATCAGCTTCGGTAACTATGAACTTAAGGAAAAAACCAAGCAGGATGGTTTCAAATATAATGGTGACAGCTATAAGATAAAGACATTTTATGAAATCACTAAGCTCGAGAGGAACGGAGCTTT
>DOVL01000007.1 GCA_003520105.1 Lachnospiraceae bacterium
TGAACATCTTCATACCACAGTTAGACTTAACGATATCGGCAACTTTCTCGCCATATACGTTGTTAAGCTGTGAATATGACTGAACGACCATGTTGAACCAGATCTTTCTTGAACGTCCTACTGTGATCATCTTATCGAACTTCTCGATCTTCGGCATGTTACCGAACTCATCAAGTATGAAATAAACGTTTCTCGGAAGTGAGAGATCTTCTCTGGCCGATGCAACCTTGATAAGTGCCTTGTACATACAGAGTACAAATACTGCTGCAAGTCCGTGTCTGGTATCCTTCTCATCAGGGATCTTCATGAAGAGTGCTGTAGGCTCTTCCGCGAACTTTTCTGCATGAACGTCGGTTGCTGATGTAAGGCCGCAGAGGCCACGGTCATTGAACATATTTAGCTTATCAAAAGTGATTGACATATATGAAGAAAGTGTTGTATCAGCTGCTGACAGAACCTGTCTTGACAGTGTATATGCCTGTGACAGCTTGCTTCTTCCTTCAAAATACTCCTTAAGTGCCGCAAATTCATTTTCTGAATTGGTAAGTGCTTTATTTATATTGAAGAAATTGAACTTGTCCTTGGTCATTCCAAGTCTCTCGTCCTCGGAATCCTCAAGCATAGCGAGGCAGGTACTCATTATGATAGAACGTGCACCCTTCTCCCAAACAGGGTCCTTATCATTTTCGATAGGACATATAACGGATACAAGGTCATTAAGATCCTCATACATCTCATCGTAGATCTTCTGTCTCGTTACCGAAACATCATCCTGGCAGTGTGTAAGGTCCGAATACGCTCTGCCCTGCCATTCAACCCAAGGCTTTCCTTCCTCTGCAGGTCCGTCCGGCTGCTTAAGATCCGGATAGTCTGCCATGCTGTCCTTGTGGAACTTGATACCCTTGCCAAGTCTTACGTACTCTGCATACATATCCCAGATATCTCCGAGTGGATTCCATCTTGAAGATGAGTAGGTATCACGGAGGTCAAGAAGAAGTACATTGTAGCCTCTTGACTTCAGGAACTTTGAATGAAGGTCGAAAAGCTCGCCCTTAGGGTCTGTCATTATCATTGAGCTTCCTGCTGCCGTAGCACCGAGAAGCTGGATCATCGGATTGATGAAGGTGGTTGTTTTACCGGAACCGGTAGCACCGATAACAAGCGAATGTGCGCCGGGAAGGAAATTAACCTCAAGTACGTTCTTCTTGTTAAGTACCGCCCTTACCGGAATACCATCCTTCTTAACATTTTTAAGAGCACTGTAAACATGCTCAGGGAAGTATTTATCTCTCTCCTGATCTGTAAGGAAACGGCTGTTTTCAAGAGATCCCTTGACTACATCAGCCTCACCCTTCTTACCGCCGAGAAGGCTCTTGCCTTTGCCGGTGATCATCATATCAAGGTTGCTGCCCGAAAGGAGCCATATAACAGAGATCACTACCGCTCCGACAAATCCGAAGAGCCAGGTCTTAGGTTCAAGGAAATATTGCGGCTTTATCTTGAAAGCCTTGCCGTTAAGAGCATTTATAACAGATGTTGCCATGAGTCCCACGGCTGCCATTACCAATATCAACACTCCTGTGTTAAGTAGCACCTTCTGCCATCTCTTCATATTCAAAGACTCCTTCCATATAATCATCAATTAATGTGTTTTTAGTTTTTCTCACACTCCTGATCCGGAGCATACAAAGCGGATCATAACATCTACAGATTCATATTATTCATACCCGCATATGAATCTGTTGATCTTCTGACCCGTTATCAGGTCGGTTTATGTTTGTGTAATCAGCTTCATAATGCACGATCATGCATGTCGTCCCTAAATCAGGGACTCATGCATGTTCTGTGCTTTGGTTCATATTTATTTTTCTATCTGCCGTATCCTGGCTATTACATATACATAAACATGTTGATAAATGAAGATGTACCTTCTGTTGATGTTGTCTTTTCCTTCGTGCTCTTTGCCATCCAATCCTTGAGTGGATCGATAGAAAGCTTAAGTGCAACGATGAGAACGAAGATAAGGATGAAACCGATGATAGCTGTCTTAAGAGACTGCTTTCTCTTTTCCTTCTCCTGTGGCTCTTCAGCTGTTGCGTACTTAACACCAAGGAAGATGCAGAAGATAGTTCCGCCGGCACTAACGAGTGCGAGAAGTGGATTTACGATTGAGTTAAGAAGATCTGTGATAGGCTTTACAACGCCGTCAAATGCGTTTGCTGCGTTTGAGAAGCTGCTGTATGACATTACAACTGCTGTGATCACGAAAGCCATAGACATGATCTTAAATGTTCTCATCTTCTTCTTGTCCTTACCAATTGCCTCAAGTGCGTTCATAATTCTCTTCTTCATAAGTTATTCCTCCTTAAATAGAATATGGTTTGTCTTTGATGAGACAAATTTACCACACAACGCATAACAAAAGCGCAACAAGAAACAAGATTTTTTGTTATTTTTTTGATTTTTTTTGAAAATCACGGTTTTGCGTGGTTTTTTGACCATATTTTTTATATCAGATAGTGATTTTTTCTATAAATGGCAACAAATTTACTATCAGGTAACACAGTTTTGTTGCACTTTTCACTTTTTCCCTTTCTTCAGGGTAGATGTTTTTACTCTCGCGGCAGGAATCTTAATAATTGCCTCCGTGCCCTGCGCAAGTTTATTTATTGTAAAGGTACCATCACACAGTACCTTCAGTCTGGTCTTGACATTGGCCGTTCCGATACTCTTTTTCTTCTTCTGTTCAGGAAGCTCGGTAGATCCTCCGTGTCCGTCATCGACAACCTTGATCAGATAGAAACCGTTCTCCTCCTTAGTCTCAATTAGAAGCTTGCTTCCCTCGGTACTCATTCCGATACCGTATTTGATTGCATTTTCAACAAGCGGCTGAACCGTAAGTGCCGGAATAGAGAAATCGGTAACCTCAAAACGCTTCTCAACCTCAAAATGTCTCGAAGGAAGTATCTGAGCAAGAGCAATAAACATATCCACATGCTCCATCTCCATCTCGAATGTGATCATGCCGGTATCCGTAAGGGATTCAAAATTCTTCCGGAGGTATCCCGAAAATGTCAGTATTGCCGGTTTAACCCTATCCGGATCCTGATCGCAGAGCAGCGCTATCTGCTGCAACGAATTATATATGAAATGCGGATGGATCTGATCCATCATTACTACCAGCTTATTCTCCGAAAGCTCAGCACGGTTCTTCAGGAGCTCGCTCTCGACATCTACCTGATAACCGAAGAAAACGATCAGGAGAAGCATTACGATACCGAAACCCATGAAGTCCAGATGATACCTCGTCATTCCGATAAGCGCCGCCGCCATCGGGAAACACATTCCTATGATAAAGCCAAGACATTCCTTGATGTCCTTATCCGAAAGCATAAGCATTGTTATCAGTATAATGTACTGTATAAGGAAAATAAAATACGGTAAATATCCTATTCCCTTAAATACAAGAAGTATGGTTATAAGAAC
>DOVL01000137.1 GCA_003520105.1 Lachnospiraceae bacterium
ATGTCTCTGGAAGAGAAGATGAAGAAGCGCCAGGAGATCCAGCAGCAGATCAGTGATCTTCAGAACCAGCTCCGGCAGCACCAGATTGAGCAGAGAAAAGAGAATCAGCAGAAAAGCGGATCTTCTATGGATGATATGCTTGGAGGCAACAGGCAGGCGGCTAAGGCTAAGAAGGGTGGTACCGGCATGTCGAGTGCGAGCATGCAGGCTATCATTTCTGCCGATTCATCCATGCATCAGGTTAAAGTTCAGGGTGCTGTGAAGTCTGAAATGGAAGGCAAGGCCGGCGTTTTAGAGTCTGAGATCAAACTGGATGAAGCCAGAGGCGGCGATACTACAAAGAAGCGGGAAGAACTGGCTGAAGTAGAAGCAAAGGCTCAGGATATAACTGCATCACAGATGGAGATCCTTTCCGAGACTGAAAAGGACCTTAAGGAAGCCGCTGAAGCTGATCGCGAGGCTGAGAAGAAAGTTGACAAGAAAGATAAGACAGAGGATAAAGATAAAACCGATAAGTCTGATCAGAAGCTGGGAGAAGTGTCTGTTGATGAGACAAAGGACACAGATAATACGGTGGAGCCTGTCAACTACGAACCGGTTGATGTGGTTTCAGAAGGAATTACGGTCAGCACCGGAACAAACGAGCCTGCCGGGAATAATGTGGATGTGAAGGTATGATGTGTGGCATGTGATGCACGGATGCAGTATGGATAAGGAGGTCGAAGGTCATGTCAACGATAAGAGAATACGCAAGCGGTAACAATTATTTTGACGATTCTTATACCGGCAAGAACAGCAATTATGCAAACGCTTTTTTGTCAGGGCTTAGCGTGAATACTGACACCAGCAGTGCTTTTAACCTGTCAGACTATGCAATGATCAAAAACGGCACATACGGAAAGCTGATGAAAGCGTATTATGCTCAGGAAAAGGCAGAAAAGGCGTCGGCTTCCGGTGACAGCAAGCCTAAACTTTCGCTAATGGCTGGAAATGCCAGCGCAATGGCTAAATCCGCTCAGGCTTTGATGCAGGATTCTCTCTGGGAAAAAAAGAAAATCACGGAAAAGGATGAAAAGACCGGAGAGGAAGTGACGAAGGAAGACTATGATTGGAAAGCTATAACCAAGGCTGTGAAATCCTTTGTTGATGATTATAACAGTACTGTGGAGAAAGCCGGGGAATCCGATACAAAGAATGTTCTCCGCAATGCTGCATGGATGGCCAAGACGACCTCTGTGAGCGAAGGAATGCTTGCAAAGGTTGGTATTACGATAGGCAGTGGGAATAAGCTGGAATTGGATGAAGAAAAGCTGAAGGAAGCTGACATTTCGACTTTGAAGACGTTGTTTACCGGGCATAATTCATTTGCTGATAAAATGGTTTCCAAGGGAAATGCAATTGCTATGGCTGCATCAAATGCAGGAGGAACATATACGAGCAGCGGCACTTATTCTTCCGCTCTATCCCAGGTCGTATCCAGTAAGATTGATACAAAGGAATAGGGTGTTCTGGAAAGGAGTGTGGAGCAATGAGTAGGATTAACGGATATTCCGTATATGGCGCGAGCTTTCAGAAGAGCATTTATAAAAATCCTATGCCTGATAAGAGGCGTGCAGAAACAAGTAAGACCGAGAAAGCGGAAGATGCGGTTAGGATTTCGGCAAAGCAGCCGGAGCTTAGCCAGGGAGCCAAGGATCTTTTGAATGAGATGCAGGAGAAATACAGTGATATGGATTTCTTTGTAGCTGATTATTCTTCAGATGAAGAGGCTGGGCGGTATCTTTCCAGAGGAAACAAGGATTACAGCGTGCTGATCGAACCGGAGCTTCTGGAGAAGATGGCGGCGGATGAAAGTGTCAAGGATAAATATCTTGGCGTGATAGATAATGCCAAGAATAAGATATCGGAGGCAAAGGAAGAGATTGCCAAGATGGATGACTCTGCGGAAGGCGGGAAAAAGTCTGACATAAAGAGCATTGGGTTTTCAGTGAAGTCGGACGGCAGTGTTTCTTTCTTTGCTGAATTGGAGAAGAGTTCTGCCGATCAACATAAGCGGATTGAGGAATCAAGGGAAGAGAAGCGGGCTAAGAAGAAGGAAGAGGAAAAAGAGGCAAAGGCTAAAATATTGGATGAACAGCGGGAAGCAAGGTTCAAGAAGGGGCTTGTGAAGGCGGATTCAATCGATGAGCTTGTGAAAGGTATCCGGGAATTTGACTGGGAAAGTGCTTCGGAGGAAGTGAGGCCAAAGGCCGGGGGAAGGATAGATTTTATGGCATAAGTTGAAAGGTTTATAATGATTTCACTTCAAAAAAACAGTCATTCACGCAATATGTATTAACACCGATTGATAATCATTCGATAGTATAGATATATACAAATACTATATGAAGATGTTTAGGAAATATTGGAGAAATATGAATTGATATCCTCAAACGATAGAACAGAATCTCGCTGGATCCGATGTCCATCATGTGGGAAAAAGACGAGAACCAAGGTATATGAAGATACGGTAATGCTGCGGTTCCCGTTATATTGTCCCAAATGCGGGACAGAAACAATAATAGATGTGATGAAATTTGAATATAAGGTAAGCGCCGAGCCGGACGCATAGAAGATAGAAGATGCGGAGAGCCTGCTTTCTCAGATAATTGGGAAACAGGCTCTCTTTTTATTCGTCTATATGCGTCTTACCATTGGTACGCATAAACTGTAGAAGCTCCCGTATGATGGGGATTAGTGCATCCGCCTCGCTGTCGGTGCAATCGGAGATCAACTGCTGAAGAAGCTGGATCCGAGGGTTGTCTCGGGTAATCCCAGGATAAAAGATATCCTGGGGGTTGATGTTGAGTGCACGGACTACTGGATACAGAGTTGCCAGTTCGGGATTAGCGTTCCTGTTGGTGTTCTCCATCTTCATTATGTTCATGGGGTCAGTACCGGCCAGTTCGGCAACCTGCTCCTGTGTGAGACCAAGTGCTGCTCGTGCCTGCCTTATTGCATCAGCCAGTGGCTTTGTAAACTCGTTCATTATAAATCACCTCGCTACATATTTTAAGGAAAGGTACTGTATATATGAACGAACTAAAAGCAAGTAAAAAATATACTTATAAATAAGGAGGGGTAAAGCGGAATGCAGGTGTACGATGAGCAGGACATACTATAACAGGGGTGAGGGCGATGATGACAGTATTTGTTA
>DOVL01000225.1 GCA_003520105.1 Lachnospiraceae bacterium
GGAATCACAGCTATCCAGATGGATATCAAGATTCACGGTCTTACACCTGATATCATCAGAGAAGCTATCAGAAGAACAAGAGAAGCAAGAGTATACATCCTTGATGAAGTAATGCTTAAGTGTATTCCTGCTCCAAGACCGGAAGTAAATGAGTACGCACCTAAGATTGAGATGATGCAGGTTGATCCTGAGAAGATCGGTGAGATCATCGGTCAGAAGGGTAAGACAATCAATGCAATCATTGAAGAGACAGGCGTTAAGATCGATATCGATGATGACGGCAAGGTTTCAATTTGCGGTGTTGACAAGAACGGTATCGAGAGAGCTAAGGAGATCATTCATTCAATCGTTGATCCTATCGAGGTTGGTAAGACATATGCAGGTAAGGTTGTAAGGATCATGCCATTTGGAGCATTTGTTGAACTTTCACCTAATAAGGACGGAATGATACATATATCAAAGCTTGACAATAAGAGAGTTGCAAAGGTTGAAGATGTTGTAAATATCGGAGATAATGTAAGAGTTAAGGTTCTTGATGTTGACAGAATGGGCAAGATCAGCCTTAGTCTTAAGGATGCTGACAAATAAGTTTTTTATTAGCTACGGCGGGGAGAATTAATTAATGAGATTTGGCTTTTTTGACGAGATCAATAAAGAGTATGTAATTGACAAACCAAACACACCGACACCTTGGGTAAACTATCTCGGTTCACCACTGTACGGTGCGATAATCTCAAACAATGCGGGAGGTTACAGCTTCGAGAAATCAGGAGCAAACGGAAGAATCCTCCGTTATGTCTTCAACAGCTTTGATCAGCCGGGAAGATACATCTATATCAGAGATAACAAGAGCAAGGATTACTGGTCTGCCTCATGGCAGCCGGTAGCTAAGCCTCTTGACAGCTATAAGAGCGAGTGCCGTCATGGTACAGGCTACACAAGAATGAAGGCTGATTATTCGGGAATATCTTCTGAGGTTCTTTACCTTGTTCCTCTTAACAAGCAGTATGAGGTTTGGAAGACCAGGATCACGAATAATTCAGACGAGGAAAGAGAGCTTACTGTTTCCGGATACTGCGAATTTACAAATAACAGCAATTATGAGCAGGATCAGGTAAATCTTCAGTATACTCTTTTCATCACAAGAACGTATTTTATTTCAAACAGGATCAGACAGGTCATCAACGAGAATGTTAAGAATAATTCTGTAAATGGTGACGCGGCTACCGATAGATTCTTCGGACTTGCAGGTTCACCGGTAATATCTTACTGCGGTGACAGGGAGAAATTCCTCGGAAGCTATCGCGGATACGGTAATCCGGAAGGAATAGAGAAAGGTACTCTCGGAAATACACTTAACTACAACGGAAATTCCTGCGGTGCACTTTCAACTGTTATCACACTTGCACCTGGTGAATCTAAGGAAATTGCCTTCATCCTCGGACAGAAGGATGATGCTGAAGCCGGTGAGATCATGGATAAATACGCTGATCCGGGTGTTCAGGCCGAGGTTGATTACGCAGAGCTTGTAAAATACTGGCATGAGAAACTTTCTCATCTTCAGGTTAAAACTCCATGTGCTGAGTTTGATGAGATGGTTAATACATGGAATGCATATCAGTGCTTCATGACATTTATCTGGTCAAGAGCAGCTTCTTTCATCTATTGTGGACAGAGAAACGGCTATGGCTACAGAGATACAGTTCAGGATATCCAGGGTGTTATCCACCTTGCACCTGAAATGGCTAAGGAGCAGATCAAGTTCATGCTTTCTGCTCAGGTTTCAAACGGTGGTGGACTTCCTCTTGTTAAGTACACACATAACCCTGGTCATGAGGATACACCTGATGATGCTTCATATGTTAAGGAAACAGGACATCCTGCTTACAGAGCAGATGATGCACTCTGGCTTTTCCCGACAGTATACAAATACATCGCTGAAACAGGCGATACCAAGTTCATTCATGAGATGATTCCTTATGCTGATAAGGACAGAGACAGTGTTTATGATCACCTTAAGAGAGCAATCGAGTTCTCAATGAACCGTCTCGGTGATCATGATATGCCTGCAGGTCTTCATGCAGACTGGAATGACTGCCTCAGACTTGGTAAGAAGGGTGAGTCTACATTCGTTGCAATGCAGCTTTATCTTGCATTCTCTATCATCAGCAAATTTGCTGAGTACAGCAACGATACAGAGTATCTCGTTTATGTTTCAAGAGAGAAGCGTGAACTTGGACAGGTGCTCAATGATCTGTGCTGGGAAGATGACAGATTCATCAGAGGCTTTACAGAGAAGGGCCAGGTTATCGGTTCTAAGAAAGATCCTGAAGCAAGTATGTGGCTGAACCCACAGAGCTGGTCAGTTATCAGTGGCCTTGCTACACCTGAGCAGGCAGAAGCAGCACTTGAATCAGTTCACAGAGAACTTGCAACAGAGAACGGTGCGATGCTTATGGCACCTGCATATAGAAATAATGCATTTGACGGAGCTCTTATGCTTCTCTTCAATGCATCTACAAAAGAAAACGGTGGTATTTTCTCACAGCCTCAGGGCTGGCTCATCCTTGCCGAAGCACTTATCGGTCATGGAAACAGAGCTATGGAATACTTCCTTGATTGTGCTCCTTCAGCAATGAATGATAAGGCTGAGATCAGAAAGCTTGAGCCATATTGCCACGGACAGTTTACAGAGGGTAAGGACAGCCCTTACTTCGGAAGAGCTCATGTTCATTGGCTTACAGGTACAGCTTCAACTGTTATGGTTGGTTCTGTTGAGGGTATCCTCGGTCTCAGACCTGACTTCAACGGAATCAGGATTTCTCCTTCAATTCCGGCTGATTGGAAGGGATTTGAAATGAAGAAGTTCTTCAGAGGTAAATGGATGAATATCAAGGTTGTGAACGAAAATGGTTCACAGGCAGGAGTTGAATCCATTACACTTAACGGAGAGGAGATTGCAGGAGATTATATCTACGCTGCTCAGCTCCAGGATACAAACGAGGTAATCGTTAAATTAGCATAATTTTATCTGCCCTCCGTCCTGATCATCGGGACGGAGGGTATTAAAAGTTTACGAGGTGTATGATGGCTGCAAACAGGGGAAGCAGTAATAACAGAGCCGGATCTAAATCAACAGGAAGATCAACAACAAGCAGATCTACAGCAAAATCCGGAACATCAAAAAATACAAACAGAACAGGCAGTGCCGGGGCAAAAAGCAGTAATCCAGCAGCAAATCCTGAAAGAACAAGGGAAATATATTTCTTTGTTTTCCTTGCTGTATCAGTATTTCTTCTGCTCAGTAACTTCCGCATATGCGGTTTTATAGGAAATGTATTTTCAGGATTCTTCTTCGGACTTTTCGGAGCAGTAACCTATATACTTCCTTTTTATCTTTTCTTTTCTGCCGCATTTCTTCTGTCGAACGGAACAAATAAAACTGTTATTAAGAAGATTATCTGGGTTGGAATCACATTCCTCCTTATCGGTTTTATCATGCAGCTTATCAGTGGCGCAGAAGGCGTTACGATCAAGAAGCTTTATATGGAAGGCTATAAGCACCGTAAGGGCGGCGGAGTGATCTTCGGTGGACTTTTATCTCTGCTTTATAAGCTTATAGGAAAAGTTGGCTGCATTATATTTACAATTCTTTTTGTTATCGTTGCTTTGATCGAGATAATAGACGTATCGATCATCGACCTCTTCAAAAAATTTGGCAGCAGCTTTAAGAATTCCGCTAATTACAGAAGAGAGGACGGCGGAAGTTATGACGATGAATACGACGAGTATGACGAAGATGATGAATATGACATGTCTTATGGTGGACCTATAAGAGAGCATACTGAAAAGCATATTCTTCATAACACCACCATACTTGATGAGAATAATAAGAAAATAACACCTGAAAAACCTTCAAAGAAAAAGAAGAAGGTTGAATATCCGAAGGATGAGATGGTTGAACTTTCATCCGACGGTTCAGTGAAAGATATCTATAGTTCGGGAAAGAAGGAAAAAGAAAACGGTATGCCGGATTTCCTGAAGGATAGCCAGAGAAAGGTTCAGGAACAGAAACAGAATGCTGCTGAAATGAAGGCAGCTGTCGAAGAAACAAATGACAGCTATGATGCATATCAGTCTATCAGTGGTCTTGGGGCAAGTCAACTGGTTGATAAAGAACCTGAACCGACTTATGTTGATGACGGAACCAGAGTTGAGAAAAGTACCGGAAGAACCGGAATACATACAAGAGACAGATCAATCAAAACGGATATATTTGATCTTAAGCCTGTAAGGGAAGATCATCCAAGAAAACCTGACTCTATTTTCAGCGATTCATTTACTTCGAGTAGCAGAAGAGAGAATAACAGGACTGCAGATGATGTTAGTACAAGTACGATTAATGAGATTGATGCTCCTGCAGATGTAGCAGATAAGCCTGCAGCTTCAGGCATCAGCAGCAGATTCTCAGGTTCTATTTTTGCAGCCGATAATAATGATGCTGCCGCTTCGGGTAATAATGCGGGTAAGACTTTCGGAAGAACCAGTAGTGCATCACCGGCTTCTTCTACAGCTTCTGCTTCGGATCAATCAGGTAAAAATACTTCATCGGATTTTACATCGAAGGCATCACAGAATGATGATTCCGATGCAGAGAACGTTAAGGCTAAACGTCCTCGTGAATACAAATTCCCACCGATGAATCTTCTTGCGAGCGGCAAGGGTAAGGGCAGCTCAAGAAGCAATGAAGATGCAGTGCGTGAGAATGGCATAAAGCTTAAGGAAACACTTGAAAGCTTCGGCGTAAATGTAACCATTACGGATTACAGCGTCGGACCTTCCGTCACAAGATTTGAGATGCAGCCTGAACAGGGCGTCAAGGTAAGTAAGATTGTCGGCCTTCAGGACGATATCAAGCTTGCTCTTGCGGCTGAGGATATAAGAATAGAAGCACCTATCCCTGGTAAGCCAGCCATAGGTATTGAGATTCCTAATAAGGAAAACCAGGTTGTATATTTCAGGGATATAATTGATAACGATAAATTCAAGACCTTTAATTCCAATCTGGCTTTCGCAGTCGGAAAGGACATCGGCGGTCAGGTTATTCTCACTGACGTAGCCAAAGCTCCGCATCTTCTGATTGCGGGTGCGACGGGCTCAGGAAAGTCTGTTTGTATAAATACGATCATCATGAGTATTCTCTACAAGGCTAAACCAGAGGATGTCAAGATGATCATGATCGACCCTAAGATGGTTGAGCTTACTGCATATAACGGTATTCCGCACCTTCTTATTCCGGTAGTTACCGATCCTAAGAAGGCGGCAGGTGCACTTAACTGGGCAGTTGTCGAGATGACCAAGCGTTATCAGAAGTTTGCTGAATATAATGTCAGAAATATCAAGGGCTTCAACGAAAAGGTTAAGAACGAAGGACCTAAGGATGATGATCCTGAATTCAGATACATGCCTCAGATCCTTGTCATAGTTGACGAGCTTGCCGATCTTATGATGGTAGCTCATGCTGAGGTAGAAGATGCGATCATAAGGCTCTGCCAGCTTGCAAGAGCAGCCGGAATCCACCTTATAATTGCAACTCAAAGACCATCGGTTGATGTCATCACAGGTCTCATCAAGGCAAATGTTCCTTCGAGAATAGCATTTGCGGTTTCTTCCGGAACCGATTCAAGAACTATTCTTGATATGAACGGTGCCGAAAAACTTCTCGGAAAAGGAGATATGCTTTTCTATCCGACGGGCTTCCCTAAGCCGGTCAGAGTTCAGGGCGCGCTTGTTTCCGATGATGAAGTTATGTCAGTTGTTAATTATATTAAAAAATATAACGATGGCTCATATGATGAAGAAATCAGCGAATCAATCAATAACAGCAGCTTAAAGGGTGATAGTTCACAGGGTTCATCCGACAGCTCGGATGATGGCGACAGATATGACGAGCTCTTTGAGGAGGCTGCGAGACTTGTTATTGAGAAGGACAAGGCATCCATAGGAAATCTTCAGAGAGTATTCAGAATAGGCTTTAACAGAGCTGCACGTATCATGGACCAGCTTTGTGATGCCGGTGTAGTAGGACCTGAAGAGGGCACTAAACCAAGAAGAATACTTATGACCATGGATCAGTTTGATGAATACATGAGTGTTTGATCTTAAAGCTGACCAATGGTTGACCATATATAAGTTATGTAAACATGGCTGTTATATGATCATTAAAAATGTATTTTTATATGAAAGGATATTTTATATATGTTAACAGATATTGAGATTGCACAGCAGGCGAAAATGAAGAAGATCAAAGAGGTTGCTGCCTCTATCGATCTCGGCGAGGATGATCTTGAGCTGTATGGAAATTATATGGCTAAATTCTCTGACGAGGTTATCGAGAGAACAAAGGACAACCCTGACGGTAAGCTTATTCTCGTTACTGCCATAAATCCGACACCTGCAGGAGAGGGTAAGACAACAGTTACGATAGGACTCGGCCAGGCTCTTTCAAGACTTGGCAAGAAGGCTGTAATCGCGCTTCGTGAGCCTTCACTCGGACCTTGCTTCGGTATTAAGGGTGGTGCTGCCGGAGGCGGATATTCTCAGGTTGTGCCGATGGAGAAGCTGAATCTGCATTTTACAGGAGATTTTCACGCTATAACATCTGCAAATAATCTTCTCTGTGCGATGCTTGATAATCATATGCAGCAGGGCAACAGCCTTCGCATCGATCCGAAGAGGATAGTTATCAAGAGATGTCTTGATATGAACGACAGAGCACTCAGAAATATTGTTATCGGTATGGGTGCGAGAACCGACGGAGTTGTTCGTGAGGATCATTTCATTATAACGGTTGCATCGGAGGTTATGGCTATTCTTTGTCTGTCACAGGATCTTTCGGATCTTAAGAGAAGACTCGGCAGAATGATCGTGGCATATGACTATGATAATAATCCTGTTACGGCTGCTGATCTTAAATGTGTAGGTTCAATGGCACTTCTTCTGAAGGATGCCCTCAGACCTAACCTTATACAGACACTTGAAAATACACCTGCAATCGTTCATGGCGGACCTTTTGCAAATATAGCACACGGATGTAACTCAGTAAGAGCTACGAAAGCAGCCATGAAACTTGCTGATATAGTAGTTACCGAGGCCGGTTTCGGTGCTGATCTGGGTGCGGAAAAGTTCTTTGACATAAAGTGCCGTCTGTCAGGTTTGAAACCCGATGCTGTAGTTTTGGTTGCCACCATAAGGGCACTTAAGTATAATGGCGGAGTGCCTAAGGATGAGCTGGCAAATGAGAATTTAGATGCTTTGAAGAAAGGTATCGTAAATCTTGAGAAGCATATAGAGAATCTTCAGAAATACAATGTTCCTGTTGTTGTTACATTGAATTCATTTGTGACAGATACAGAGGCTGAGACAGAATTCGTTAGACAATTCTGTGAGGAGAGAGGATGCTCATTTGCCTTGTCTGAGGTATGGGAACATGGTGGAGATGGAGGAATCCAGCTTGCCAATGCAGTATTGGATGTCTTGGAAAATAAGACAAGCAATTTCAAGCCTATTTATGAGGATGATATGCCTCTTACAGACAAGATTGAAACTATTGCCAAGGAAATCTATGGTGCAGATGGTG
>DOVL01000310.1:0-5206 GCA_003520105.1 Lachnospiraceae bacterium
GAGGAATATGTCTTCTGCACCTGGGGCGCATCGGATCTGTTCTACCTTCAGAGCAACATGGATTTCTATTACATGGAGAAGCTGGAATTTCCTCTTAAGTATTACAATATCCAGCAGATCTATGCAGACCTCTATGATGAGGAAGGAAAGATCAGCAAGCTTGAGAAGGCCTGCGGTGAGCTTGAGATACCGGAGGACGAGCCTTTCCATTCTGCCGTGAATGATGCGAGGTATACCGCAAGAGTTCTTGCGAAGATTCGTCCGGATGATCTCGAGGAGAGATACACCTTCGATATCTACAGGCATCCGAAGAAGAAGGAGGATGAGATAGTCGCAAAACATGCGGGTGTACTTGAGAAGATTTCTTCGGAATATGATTCGAAGCAGATAGCTATGGAGGACAAGGATCTCCTGGTTATAAAATGTGCCAGATGCGGCCGCCGCTGTGCAAGAAAGATCAAGTGGTATCAGTCAGGGTCAAATACTTCGGTTGCAGTCGGAAGATGTATCTATCACGGATATATGCTTTCAAGGATCAAGCTTAAGTCGGCCGGAGGAAGCGATGATAATGTATTTGCACTGAAGAGAACGGAAAAGGTTGATAAGAAGACTGTTGAAGAAGTCAGAAATCGTCAGATAGAGCTTAGGGAGAAAAGAAAACAGAAGAGACACGAGTTGTCTAAGAGAAAGAAAGAGAACCGCGAAGAAAAGTAATCCGTTATAAAGGATTCTTCTTCGCGGTTCCTGCTTTGCGGGGGTATGCTTTTGGAGTAGCATGAGTCTTCTTTATTACAATAAAGCTTCTTGTGATATCCGAGTCCGGAAGGGTCAGGTTGTAAATATGTGGCTTTGCGCCGCCAAGAACACGGATGGCGTTTGCTGCCTCTCCAACCTCCTTCTCTGCTTCGGGAGTTTTGTAGGAGATGAGGTGCCCGCCTTCTTTAAGGAAAGGAATCGTATATTCTGCGAGTACCGGCAGTGCCGCAACGGCTCTTGATACAACAATATCAAAGCGGCCCCTCATATCAGGCTTGCGTGCCGCATCCTCAGCTCTGTCATGAACTGCAGTAATGCCCTTAAGGCCGAGAGCCTCGATCACTTCATTCAGAAAAAGTACTCGCTTGTTCAGTGAATCAAGGAGGGTTATCTTAAGCTCCGGAAAAGCTATCTTAAGAGGTATGCCCGGGAAGCCTGCACCGGTTCCGACATCGAGGAGACTGATCCGATGTTTTGTGTTGTCATGAGTTTTAAAGCCTTTTGTATTACCTGAAGCATCGTTTCCAATCGCCTCTGTGAAATCGAGGCTTGCAGCTAATTCGGGTACTACTCCGGCAGCGGATATACTGTCGACAAAATGCTTAAGTATCACTTCGTCCTTCTCGGTAATGGCAGTTAAGTTCATCACCTTATTCTTCTCAATAAGCATATGATAGTATCTGTCAAACTGCTCAAGCTGCCCATCTGAAAGAGTTATATTCATTTTATCTGATAATAATTTTAAACTTTCCATGCCTATATAATATGAAAACTAAGAATGGATTTCAAGCAGATTAATCAGATTTTAAGCATTTTCACAATTTAGAGTATTCCATTCTATGTATTTATGTGGTATTATCTTCAAAGATTTATGATGGTTTCACTGTGGTCGCTTATAGAAAAGGGCGATTCATTTATTAGTTATACATATTATAAATAGAAAAAGAGGGATAATTAAAAATGAAAATTCAGAGACTGGTTGGCTGTATTCTTGCCGCTTTGCAGTTTATTATATCGGCATTACTCGTGTTTTTCCTTATAAGGACGCGTGTCGTTCCGACGAAATATATTATTATGGTAGGAATCATTCTGGGATTGCTGCCGATCTGCTTCATAGCGATGCAGCTTAAGAAGATTCCGGGTATAATCGCAAGTGCTTTGTCGGTGATACTTATCGGTATCATGTGTTTCGGTATCGTGAAGGTTAATCAGGCCAATAAGATGATGGACTCGGTTACCGGTAACAAGACCGAGGTTGAAGTTGTTAATGTTTATATCGGAGCTGATGATCCGGTTGATTCCATTAACAAAGCTGCCGAGAAGGGCTACATCTTCGGAACCATCGATAATATCAATAATGAATCGGTCAGAGAGACACTGAGAGAAATCAGCAGCAGCTCTTCCGGACCGATCGATACTGTTAAATATCCTTCTATCGTTCAGGTTGCTGATGCATTTCTCAGAGGAGAGATCCAGGGATTGATCGTCAGCACTGGTGACATCAGTATCCTCGAGGGACAGGAGGATTATGAGAATTTCTCCAAGCTGCTCAAGATAATCCTTGAGAAGAAGATTGAGAAGGAAGTTGAGAAGGATAATGCCAAGAGAACAGACAGAACCAAAGCCGACAAGGAAAGATTCTGTGCATACATCAGTGGTATTGACACCTATGGTGATGTTACTCTTAAGAGTCGAAGCGATGTAAATGTTATTGCAGTTATGAACTTCCAGACTCATACTATACTGCTTCTCTCTACACCACGTGATTACTATGTAAATCTTGCATTTGAGAGTGAGCCGCTTGACAAGCTGACACATGCAGGAAACTATGGTATCGAGATGTCTATGGCAACTCTCGAAAACCTCTACGACACAGACCTTGACTATTATATAAGAGTAAACTTTACCGGTTTCGTAAATATAATCGATACCCTTGGCGGAGTAGATGTTGAATCGGAATATGATTTCTACTCACAGCTTGATGACAGCGGATATCATTATAATGAAGGAATGAATCACTTGTCAGGTGAAGCAGCGCTTTACTTTGCAAGAGAGAGATACAGCTTTACAGAAGGAGACAGACAGAGAGGAAAGAACCAGATGGCCGTTATCAAGGCGGTTCTTAACAAGCTGATGTCTTCAGAGCTTCTCAAGAATTATTCAGACCTTATGTCACAGATGAAGGATTGTTTCCAGACAAATATGACTAAGGATGAGCTTGGAAAGCTTGTTCAGGAACAGATTGATGATGGCGGAAAGTGGAACATAGTTCAGTATAGCGTAACCGGTGGAGATGCTATGGATTACTGCTACTCTGTTGGCGGAGACGCTTATGTTATGGTGCCTTATCAGGATACTGTAGATTACGCAACGGAGCTTATCAAGAGAGTGCTCAATGATGAAGAAATCTCTCAATCAACTATAGACAATGGTGCTCCACAGCACTGATCGGAGGTAGGATATGTCAGATAATAAGAAGGGACCTGTACTTGTTGTAATGGCAGCAGGTATGGGAAGTCGTTTCGGTGGTCTGAAGCAGATCGCTGATGTAGATGGCAGAGGACATGCGCTTATCGATTATGCAGTTTATGATGCTGTTGTTGCCGGTTTTGAAGAGGTTGTATTTATAATCCGTGAGGATATTGCCGATGATTTCAAGAATGCTGTTGGAAACAGGATTGCAGCAAAGATTCCTGTAACCTATGTATATCAGTCACTTGATATGATACCTGAGGGCGTTTCTGTTCCTGCGGACAGAAAGAAGCCTTGGGGAACTACGCATGCTATATGGTGCTGCCGTGAAGTGCTCAAGGGAAGAGATTTCCTTACTGTAAATGCTGATGATTTCTATGGCAGACAGGCATTTGTCGATGCAATCAGCTTCTTTAATGAAGGCGGAGCCGATAACAGATATGGTATTATCGGATATAATGTAGTAAGTACACTTAATGAGAAATTCACCGTTTCAAGAGGAATATGCGCGGTTGATGAGAATGATATGCTGAAGCGTATCGACGAGCGTAAGGAGATCAAGCTCGAGGCCGGCCGCGGATATTATACGATTGATGGCGGTGTTACATATAACCTGATTGCTTCCGATGCAGTTGCATCTATGAATCTGTGGGCATTCAGACCTGCATTTATAGAGGATCTGGTTGTTAATTTCGAGGCAAGACTTAAGAAGGGTATCGAGGAGGCACCACTTAAATTTGAGGAAACTCTTTCAGATGCTGTTCAGAATATACTTGATCGAAACGAAGGAAGCGTTAAGATTGTCAGAACTGATGCCGAATGGTTCGGAATGACATATCGTGAGGATGTTGAGCAGGTTAAGGAAGAGCTCGATAACCTTACAGCCGAAGGTGTATATCCGGAGGGCGAGTGGTAGAAAACGGATAATGATCCGATGATAAGTGTTGTTGCCGGATGTGGTTGCGCGGGGGTGCGTGAAGCATGATCTGTAAATACTGTGGGAAAGAAATTCCAGACAACAGCGAATATTGTGAATTTTGTAATGAAAGCCTTATCGACAAGGTAATACTTGACGATAAGGCTCTTCTTCGTGCAAAGGAAGCCAGACGAAGAGAGGAAAGTCCTATATTTATCAGAGCATATTATAAGGCTAAGGAAACGTCTGAGGAGAAGAAGCTCCGTAAGGAAAAGGAGCTTGCCGCAGCGCTGGAGGCAGAGAGAACCGGCAGAAAACCTAAAAAGGTTTATACCGGGGATCCGTTTTATAAGAAGAAGCAGGCCAGAGTGCTTGCGATAGTTTTGTCTGCGCTCCCGATACTTACTGTGATCCTGTCCATCTTCCTGAACTGGCAGTATTATCTGATCAAGTCGGGTGACGGCGTGAAGCAGAGCCGGTCGATGAAGGCAATAGTTTCAACCAGCCTGTCGAAGGATGTTTATTCGGAATATGCAAAAAACAGAGGCTTTGCCAATTATGTTCCGCTGATCTGTATGATCATGCTGATCCTTGCGGCAATATATATATTATATCTTGCGGTACTTGACCTCTTCCCGGAGAAGAAGATACCGAAGGATCCGCTGGTAAGAAGATGGGGCTTTATCGCAAGGATAGTCCCGGTGGTTCTGATAATAGCGGCTATCATAATCTTTGTTCACTGCAAGATGTATGTTAATTCGAAAAACGGAATGATGGATTATCACAGAGGATATTCGAGTCTGATAGGATTTGAAGAAACAGGCGGAGCTGAGATGGGAAAGGGCTTCGGGCACTTCCTCGCCTGCGCCTCCCCTGCCATCTATGTGATATCGAAGGTTTATGTTTTTGTTATAAATACATTGAATGAAGACTAAATAACAAGCCATGCAACATAAAAAAGGAAAGAGGATGAATGCTTGCATTCTTATACTCTTTCCTTTTTTATGTTATACGGCGCCTATGGCGCCGGTTCTTGAGACGCGAAGCGGATCAAGAACACAT
>DOVL01000310.1:5293-9604 GCA_003520105.1 Lachnospiraceae bacterium
GCTTGTAAATCATCATAAAATCCCGGGTAGGATTTATTGACAGCCAGCGGATCCATGATCGTTACAGGATCGCTGCAGCAGATGGCTGCGATGGCTGCGGTCATGGCGATGCGGTGATCGTTGTAAGAATCAACTACGCCGCCTGTGAGAGATGGTCTGCCATTTATAACAAGTGAGCGGTTTTCTTCACGGATATCTGAGCCAAGTCTGGTGAGAGTATCTATAACCGTAGCAACTCTGTCGCTCTCCTTGATACGGAGACGTTCTATATTTCTTATTATCGTAGTTCCCTCAGCAACTGAAGCAACCAGTGAAAGTATCGGAACAAGATCCGGTATATTTTCTGCGTCTATATCTATACCGTGCAGAGGACGCGGAGTGATGGTGATGTCTGACAGTCCTGATGATGATTCATCTTTCTTAGATGAACCTGAGGTAACATTCGTGTTTGTTGATTCAGATGAGGTCATCGATGTATTAATGATTACATCAGCGCCGTATTTTTCGAGCAGGCTGATGATAGCCTTATCGCCCTGTTTTGAATTCATATTCAGACGTCTGACCGTTACGGCGTTTTCTGCGATTGCACCCGCTGAAAGGAAAAATGCGGCATTGGACCAGTCGCCCTCCACTATGCAGTGAGAAGGGAGCTTATAGTGCTGATTACCTTTAATATGGAATATGAGTGTGACATCACTTCCGGGCTCCTGATCCGGAATAATTTCATCAACAACTATCCCTGCCTGCTGCAATACATCAAGTGTTATATCAACATATGGACGTGAAGCAAGTTCGCCGGTTATTCTGACCTCGCTGTCAGAATCCGCAAGCGGAAGTGCGAGAAGAAGGCCGGTAATATACTGTGAGGAAATATTTCCTGCGATAATGTAAGTACCGCCGCTCATTTTACCTGAAAGAGTAAGAGGATTGCTTCCCTGAGGAGAGAGAGTTATGCCTTTGGCCTGCATTTCCTCATAGAGAGGAGAAAGAGGGCGGGCACTCAGCCTTCCGTGGGTTGTAATCTCAGCATTCAGTCCAAGCACGCCGATCACAGGAAGCAGAAAACGCAGAGTAGAACCGCTTTCACCGGCATCCATGCATACAATATCATTTTTATTATTAAATCCTGCGTCAATAATTGTGTTATTATGATGCTCGCCTGTTTGGGTAGGTTCGAGTGAATGAGCAGGATTGTTTGTTATATTTAAGTGAGAGATAGGTTTTACGGTGAATCCGTTGTCAACACGCGTGATCTCGGCGCCCATGGCATTCATGCATGCAGCAGTGGCATTGATATCCGCCGAGGTTTCGCTGCACTCAATGAAAAGCTCCTCCGTTTCGGACAGAGCCGCAGCGATAAGGAGCCTGTGTGCATGAGATTTAGAGGCGATAGCCTTAACGCTGCCGCCGAAAGATGAACGATCGATCTCTATTTTTTTTGTATTATTTGCATTATCCATATTGATATATTCGATATTACCGTATCAGATATGAGGACACATCTGAAATGGTATATGTTTTTGTTGATTAATAAATTATACATAGTATATATTCATGATTAAATACCGTCGACTTCTTCTTTTGCAATCTTACCGTCATGAAGAAGCTTCCATAATCTTTCGGAATCGTTGGCCTCGAGGGCTTCCTTATATTCGGCAAGATGCTTCTGCATATAGTCAAGCTCCTTGATGATGTTGTCGCGGTTTTCAAGAAAGATCTCGGTCCACATGGTTTCATTCAGCCATGCGACTCTTGTCAGATCCTTGTAGCTTCCGGCAGAGAAGCCGTTATGCTCGGCGGCTGTCGGACTTTTTATAAATGCATTGGAGATGATATGAGGCATTTCAGAAGTAAATGCGATCATGGCATCGTGCTTCTCGGCAGTAGTCACGGTAAGCATTCCGAATCTGCATGGAAGAAAAGCTTTTGCAAGTCTCTCGCAAAGATCGGAATCATCAAATCTTTCAGGCACGACTATCATTGATGAATCTCTGTAAAGATCACCGGTACTGTATTCGTAACCCGAAAACTTCTTTCCTGCCATAGGGTGTCCGCCGACAAATGTGAAACCGTATTTCCTTGCAACCGGCCAGAGCTCATTGCAGATCTTACGTTTCAGACCGCCCGCGTCAACAACAAGGGCGCCTTTTTTAATATTTGGCGCACATTTTTTGATCATTTCGATGATCGCATCCGGATACAGGGACGGAATTATCAGATCACATTCGTGAAGATTGGTTTCATCAAGTATATCGTCTATAACACCGTCTGAAAGAGCCTTCTCCGCGGTTTCCCTTGTACGGTTATAGCCCAGTACACGGCATGACGAGTTTTGTTTATAAGCCTTGGCGAAGGATGAGCCGATAAGACCAAGGCCGATTATGCCGACGGTCTTTATGCCTGTTCGTGCAAAGAGAGCTGCACGAGTCTCGTCCTCCATGAAATTGTCTATGGAAATATTCGTTATATCACTGAATTCTCTTACTGAGAAAAAATCGTTCATTTATTTGCTCCTCTCATATCCAACTGTAGAAAACATTAACACTTTAATGCGCTAAAGTCAACGGGCTGTATCTTTGGATGTTATTATGCCGCATAATTATAACCGCACCGGTCACAAATTTTTGTTGCGTTTTTGTTACAACATATATGATAATATGATATAAGATGGGCAGGTAAGTATTTGGTCACCGGTACTAAGGATTTTAATTACAGCTATCAGAAATTTATTATAAATCAAATAAACAGGAGGTTTGAACGTGAAAGAGGTTGAAGAAAACGATGGTATTATTGATGCGGAAATCAACGGCGCGGAAGAGGAGAGACTTTCAGCCGGAGAGATAGATGATTTTGGCGAAAAACGTGCTGAAAGGGCCAGAAAAGAACGCGAACCAAAGAAACATATGACTATGGAAAAGAAGATGCAAAAGGTATGATGAGAAAAGCAGTTTTTAAGAGGTGTATCGCCCTTATTCTAATATTAACGGTATTTACAATCCTGCTTTGCGGCTGTGGAAAGGATTCTGCGCCGGTATCGAAAAAGAGCAGAACAATATTTATATATATGTGCGGCTCCAATCTTGAAACCAAGAACGGAGCTGCCGGGAAAAATATAGATGAGCTGCTTGCGGCCGATATCGGTGACGATCTGAATATCGTGATAGAAACCGGAGGAGCAGCGGAGTGGAAGTCGCACGGCATAAAAAGTGATGTTCTGTCGAGATATGAAGTAAGAGACGGTAAGCTGAAACTAATTGAAACCAGAAAAAATGCAAGTATGGGTGAGGCGAAAACACTGTCGGACTTTTTGTCATGGGGCAGAAAAAGATATCAGAGCGAGCATAACGTACTCATCCTCTGGGATCATGGTTCGGGTCCGGTGAACGGAGTATGCTTTGATGAGAATTACAGATTCGATCCGCTTACACTGACCGAGCTGAAATCCGCTCTTGATGATGCCGGACTTGACAGAAAATACGATCTGATAGGTTTTGATGCGTGCCTTATGGCCAATATTGAGACCGCCTCGGTAGTAAGTGAACATGCGGATTACATGGTGGCTTCCGAGGAGATAGAGCCTCCGGGAGGCTGGGACTATAAGGCGCTTGCAGAAGCTTTTGCATCGGGTACGGACGGTCTTGAACTTGGAAAAGTCATCTGCGATTCTTATATGGAGAAGAGCAGATCCGCCGGAAAGGATCATTATGCGACGCTCTCTGTCTTTGATCTTTCCGTGATGCCTGAGATGCTGGAATGGTTCGATAAGGCGATGCTGATCATTGAGGATATGCTCGGGAATAAGAAGTATTCCGGTGAGATGATACGTGCGCTGCGAAGTTGTGACAGATTCGGCGGTAATAATTCCTATCAGGGCAGATCAAATCTTATAGACCTGATCGATATATTTAATCAAACTCCTTCCATACCGGGCGATCTTACCGGTTTATGGGAAATAGTTGGCAGTTTTGCGCCTTACAATGTCTGTGGAAGCGCCCATTTTACCCATGGCGTGTCCTTCTACTATCCGGTGCTTTATGATTTGAATGAGATAAAGGAGTATATTGACCTTGGAATAATTGAAGGGTATAACAGCTTTCTTAACGACTATTACCTGAATACACCCGACAAGACCGTTGAGATCACTGATACCGGAAGAAGGCTTGATGACGGAGGTTTCGGAATATCTATGACACCGGACAGTCTGTCATATCTTGCATCGATCGATTATCTGCTGATGACAACCGATGAGAATGGTGAGCAGCATGTGGTTTTCACTGACAATAACATTGACAGTGATCCTGACAGGGAAAA
>DOVL01000012.1 GCA_003520105.1 Lachnospiraceae bacterium
TATTGGTATCAACCTTATATCCGGCCCCCGGAACTTTAAGGTTATTTGCGCAGATCATATCTGCGTTCTTCTTGGTAAGCTTTGCTGCCGAATTCTCGAGCATATTCTCGGTCTCCATAGAGAAACCGCAGATAAACTGACCCGGTTTCTTATTCTCGCCGAGAGTATTAAGAATATCCCGGGTTCTCTTCAGCGGAATGGCCATATCGCCTTCCTGCTTCTTGATCTTGTTATCGGCAACTGAAACAGGTGTATAATCAGCAACCGCTGCAGACATAATGATAATATCCATATCAGCCGCCCTGCCCGTTATCTCATTATACATATCCTGAGCAGTAGTTATATCAACCCTCTTAACATTGAGCGGTGTATCAAGATTTACAGGACCGGTCACAAGCGTTACATCCGCTCCTCTTTTAGCTGCAACTCTTGCAAGAGCAAAGCCCATCTTACCTGAAGAATGATTGGTTATGATACGTACCGGATCGATAGGTTCTTCCGTCGGACCGGCTGAGATCATAACCTTCTTACCAACCATATCATGGTTGTATTCTATCGCATTAAGTATATGTTCAACAAGTATTTCTTCCTTCGGAAGCTTGCCTTTACCCTCATAACCGCAGGCCAGAGGACCAACCTCTGATTCAATTATCTGATATCCTCTCTTCCTGAGTATCTCTATATTTTCCTGAACTACAGGGTTTTCAAGCATATATACGTTCATTGAAGGGCAAATAAGCATCGGGCATCTTGCCGGAAGAACTGTTGTAGTAAGCATATCATCTGCTATACCATGAGCCAGCTTTCCGATAATATCAGCCGTTGCCGGAGCTATAAGTATGCAGTCTGCAGACTGTCCGAGCGAAATATGTGGAACGTTTACAAGATCATCCGGATTCTCATCAAATGTATCAACATATACTTTATTCTTTGTAAGTACCTCGAAGGTCTTCGGAGTGATGAACTGGCATGCATTTTTTGTCATCACAACATGAACGTCCGCACCAAGCTTATACAGCATACTTGCAACATTGGTCATCTTATATGCAGCTATCCCCCCGGATACGCCGAGGACTATCTTCATTCCCTCAATCATATTTATCTCCTTAATCATGTATAGAACCTACATGCATGAATAATATTTGATACCATCCGCAGGTATCTATACGAAATGTAATCAGTCTTCGATCATCTCATCGGTGAGCAGTCCATGCTTCTCGTAACGTGTTACGCGAACGATCTTGTTGTCATCATCAACAAATACAACCTTAGGAGGATTCTCCTTCAGCTCTGCTGCATCCATGATGGCGTAACACATGATGATAACTTTGTCGCCTGTTGAAACACAGCGTGCAGCGGCTCCGTTGAGGCATATCATACCGCTTCCTCTGTCTCCGGCAATAACATAGGTTTCCAGTCTGTTGCCGTTATCAACATCAACAACCTGAACCTTCTCGTACTCCATGATACCGGCAGCCTCCATAAGCTCCTCGTCGATGGTGATGCTTCCGACATAATTAAGTTCAGCCTGTACAACTGTTGCTCTATGAATTTTACCTTTAAGTGCGTTCAAAAGCATATCATATACCTCCGTATTTTACCTATCTTACATTCATGATGAAGTTATCGATAAGCCTAACCTTGTTATTGATCTTCACAGCGATAGCGCAGAGGATCTCGCCCTCGATCTTGTCAACCGCTTCCATTGTCTCATTATTTACGATCTCTACATAATCGATGTCAGCCATCGGCTCAGAATTGATAAGCTCCTTCATCTTCTCGATTACCTTCTTCGGATCCTTCTCGCCGTCATTGATAATCTTCTTACCAAGCAGGAGGGAACGGCTCAGGATCAGAGCAGCCTTGTGCTCCTTCTCGTCCATATATGTATTTCTTGAACTCATTGCAAGTCCGTCCTCTTCACGAACGATCGGACATCCGATAACCTCGATATTCATGTTGAGGTCCTTAACCATTCTCTTGATAACAGCCAGCTGCTGTGCATCCTTCTGTCCAAAATAAGCACGGTCAGGCTGAACGATATTAAAGAATTTATTTACAACTGTACATACTCCTCTGAAGTGAACAGGTCTTGAAAGTCCGCAGAGGTGATTGGTAAGTCCGTTCATATCTACATATGACACGAAGCCGGGCTCATACATTTCTTCAGGATCCGGTGCGAAAACAAGTCTTGCGCCTGCTTCCTCGCAGAGCTTAAGATCTCTCTCGAGGTCTCTCGGATAATTTGCAAGATCCTCTGTAGGACCAAACTGCATAGGGTTAACAAATATAGTTACAACAGTTCTGCTGTTCTCTTCAACAGATTTCTTAATAAGTGACAGATGACCCTCGTGGAGGTAACCCATTGTGGTTACAAGTCCTACTGTCTTGCCCTGCTTCTTCCAAGCTGTTACATGTGCTCTTACTTCTTCGATTGTCTTAACTACGTACATATCCTTTTCCTTTCCATATATGTATTATTTATATAATCCGTTCATTCTAATATAAACTCTCTATAACTTCATCACTTATCGTATATCCGTGTTCAGTGGCCGGATATGTACCGGCTTTGACCTCGGCGTCATAATCCTTGAAGGCCTGAACCATGGTTTCGCGTACATTTGCGAACTGCTTAACGAATTTTGGTCTGTAATCGCTGAACATCGCAAGCATATCAGCGTATACAAGTATCTGTCCGTCGCATCCTGCTCCGGCACCGATGCCGATGGTCGGAATATCAAGTTCCTTAGTAACTATCTCTGCAAGCTTTGCAGGAACACATTCAAGTACTACTGAGAAAGCTCCTGCCTCCTGAACGGCCTTTGCATCACGGAGAAGCTTCTTTGCAGTAGCTGTATCTCTGCCCTGAACCTTATAGCCGCCAAATTCATTAACATGCTGAGGTGTAAGTCCGATGTGAGCCATAACCGGAATGCCGGCTCTTGTGATTCCCTTTATTACATCGGCAACCTCTTCACCGCCTTCAAGCTTAACTGCATTGGCACGACCTTCCTTCATGAGACGTCCTGCATTTACGACCGCGTCATAAACGCTGGTCTGATAAGACATGAACGGCATATCTATAACTACGAGCGCATTCTTTGCACCTCTTGCAACTGCTGCGCCATGATGTATCATATCTTCCATGGTGACTGAAACCGTATCCTCATATCCGAGCATAACATTTCCGAGTGAGTCACCTACCAGGATTCCGTTGATTCCGCCTTCATCAAGGAGCTTTGCGGTTGAATAATCATAACCGGTGAGCATAGAGATCTTCTCGCCCTTCTGCTTCATTTCCTTAAATGTTACAACTGTATTTTTCATATCCTTACTCCTTTCCACCCTTTAAGAGTTTTGCCATTTCTGTATAGTCAATATCCGGATGCTTCTTCTCAGCAAGTCTGAGGACCGCCTCGGAAGCTCCGCAGTAAATAAATCTTTCATCATCCGAAAGAGAGGCCAGATGTTTTCTGACGGTATCCGTGTCGTTTCTCTCAACAGGTCCCGTCAACTGAGCCATCGGTCCGTTTTTAGCTATTCCCCCGGCGTTATCTGCGAAAAGCCCCTTAAGTGCTTCACCGGCCATTTCTTTGGAAAAACCGCAGCTCTGCAGAAGATTCTCAGCCTCTCCCATGAGTCCGCAGACCATGTTACTGGCAAATACAGCTGCCGCATGATACCTGACCTTGTTTTCAGCGCTGATAACGGCTGTTTTTAGCCCCATGTTTCTGAAAAGCTCCTCTACCGAACTTATCTTACTGCTGTTTCCTTCAATTGTAATAAATGCATTTTGGAAATTCTTATACGACGAAAACTTATCGTTTATCGCGTAAATAGGATGGATTGAAAAACCATAGAATCCGTAGATTTCTGAATCAGTGAATACTGATGAATCGCAGGCGCCGCTGGTATGAGCTACCAGTTTACCCTTAAGCTTTTTCTTATCGAGAGAAGAAAAAACCTCTGAAATACTATTGTCGCTGACAGTAATAAATATCGCATCGCTTCCCTTTATAAGGTCATTCACGTCTTCATAGTACAAAGTATCAGTAAACTCTGCCGCTTCCTTCGCTCGCTCCGGGCTTCTGTTCCAATATCCGGTAACATCTACTCCGTGGAGCTTCATGTACTTACCAAGAGTACATCCGACTCTGCCGGCTCCGATAAATCCAATCCTCATACCATCACCACCTTTCATCTATGCTTTGGTTTTAAACTAAAGTTAAATGAAAGCATGCCTTAATATGTCAGCTATTAAATTCTAAGGTACAGTTTCTTTCGAATACCATCCTTTGCAGCTTGAATATAATATATTTTATACAATTTGTAAAGATATTAAATTGTATAAAATTTAGTACATAAGTAACTGCAACAGACAATCATATACAGCCATTGGCTGCTTGCAGACATATGGATGTATGTGTTTGTCGTTATAGATTGCGCAGCAATCTATCGCCGGACAGAAGCCCCACAGGGGCGACCGGCGACGTAGTCGACGGGTTCGGCGGTTGCAGTTGATTAACTCTTCAAATTAATATACGTATCCACCATTTCACTTATCGCAGCATAGTCGCCGTTTTCTATACTCTCCCTAAGTGCGTTCATGAAATCAATATTCTCTCCGGCGTACGTAAAATTGCAAAGCTTCTCGTAATCCTCAATGATACCGTCACTATCTCCGACAGCAGCCTTCTGTCCGATATCGCGAAGGATATCCTGATCAATCGTCTCAGCTATTGCTGCGTCCGCAGCAGCCGCATTATTATCATTTGCCTCAGGAGATGCCTGCTCTGCAAACTCCGCATCGGTCATACCCTTATTTGCATCGATAAACTCCAGATATTCACCGATGGCAACAACTGTTTCCTGAAGTTTTTCAAGGAAATACGGAAGATTGTCTCTGACATAAGTCTTGTTTCCTATATTTACGGCAGCCTCAATGGTTGATGACATCGTAAGGATCTCATCCGCACCGATATTACCGCTGCTGGTTCTGATTCCGTGAATACGATTTCTGAAGCCTCTGTAATCAGTTTTAAATCTGGTACTGAGTTCCTCGCCGGCATCCTTGTTCCTGCTGTAGAAGCTCGAAACAAGCTTATTATAAACATCGATATTTCCTCCGATCTTCTCAAGAATACGGCTGACCTCAAGCTTTTCGGAAAGCCTCTCAAGTCCCTCGCTGTATCTTGATTCTCTTATATACTGATCCATATCAGAGGTTCTGTATTTGATCTTGCTTCTGTCAACATTATTCATAATGATCGTGGCAAGTGTTCTTCTGTCGAATGGCTTAACGATCATATCTGTAAATCCTTCCTCGATTAGTCTGCCTCTGTCTTCATTAACAGCATTTTCAGTCATGGCAATAATAGGCAGCTCGGTATATTTATCGCCGCCCAGCATTCTGATCTCCTTCATGGTGTCAGTACCATTCATTACAGGCATGATCATATCCATAAATACAAGATCATATTCATTGTTCATAACCATATCTATTGCAGAAACACCGGATGATGCGATGTCGCATTTTATCTCCATCTGATTCATCACGCCGGTCGCTACAGTCGCATTAATATCCGTATCATCAACAAAAAGCACGGAAACATCAGGCGTCCACATCTGCTGCGCTTCTTCCATCGAAACCATCTCAATTACATCGGCATCTACCTGGGTATGATAATTACTTCCCTCAGGCCTATCCTGAAGCAGCGAGAAGGTAAAGGTCGAGCCCTCTCCATAGGTACTCTCAACCTCAATATCGCCACCCATGACGTCAGCCATCTTCTTGGCAATCGCAAGTCCGATACCGGTTCCCGAATAACCGGTTTCCTGCTTGTTGCTGTTGATATTATATACTTCAAATATGTGATCCAGTTTCTCTTTTCTGATTCCGAGACCTGTATCGGTTACGCCAAATACGATATTACTCCTCTTACCGGTCTTCTCATCGTTATAATCGTAGCAGTCAACCGTAAGAGTGATTGAACCCTCTCTGGTATATTTCTGTGCATTATCCAGAATATACATAAGTACGGCTCTGATCTTCTCATAGTCGCCGATCAGGACATCCGGAATATCATTTCCGAGTTCGACGAAGAACTTAATAGGTCTTCCGGCAACGAGATTGATCATCTTGTCAGAAATATCACATACAAGCGTAGTGATCGAATATGCCGCATTCACAGCAGTCTCACGACCTGATTCGAGCCTTGCAAGTCTGATGATACCATCAACCTTACTGATGATATCATTACTCTGGGATACAATATTCTTCAGATTCTCCTGATCCTCCGGAGTTCTCTGAGTTCCGCTGTTCATTGTGTTTTCAGCAAGACTGATGATCGCATTGATAGGCGTTTTTATCTCATTACTGATATTTGCAAGATAGTCATTCTTGGCCGTGCTGGACTTGACTGTATCCTCATGTTCCTTGGCAAGTCTCTCCAGCTCTCTGTTCTTACCGAGAATAGCTTTTCTGAATTTAAAGAAGACAAATACAGCAGTGAAGAGAATTATAACAACCAGTGCTATCAGAGATATTCTTACTATCTTCTTCTCGAAGAAGCCTTTCTTCTTGTTGATCGTAAAGGTCATCACACTTTCACTTTCGGTTCCGTCTGCGTTTACAGCCGAAAGGGTGAATTTATACTCTCCGCCTTCAAGGTTGGTATATACAGCCTGCATAGGCATATTTCCGGAGATTACAACCGGTTCCGAATCAAAGCCGTCGAGCATATAGCTGACCTTAAGGTTTTCACGGTTGGTATATGTAAGAACACCGAAGGTTATGGTTATCCTGTTGGTCTTGGCAGGGATAGTCAGATTTCCTCCGATCTCGTCAAAGGAATACGTCTTGCCGTCAACATCGATCTCGGAAACCGTAAGCTTAGGCGCAGCTTTATTTATCTTGATGTCATTGGTATCAAGTGTCTCGATACCGTTTGTACAGCAGATGTAAAGAATACCGTTTTTATCAAGGAGAGACGAAGATCCATCCATGATCGATCTGGTAAGGCCATCACCCTTGGCCAGATACCTTCCGTTCACGCCGGCTGCACCGAGAAGTTCAGACTCAGTGGTCTGGAGCACACCCTTGGAACCGATAACCCATACTGAATTCCTCTTGATAATTATATCGTAAACATTATTTGAAAAATCAATGCTACTGAGGGCTCTGATAGCATCACCATAATATGTGATACCATTATCGGTTCCTATAAAGAAACCTGACTCGCCCTTCGTGATACAGGAAATAACATCGGATGTCATACCCTGCTCGATTGTATAGCTCGTGATCCTTTTGTTATCAATTATATAGAGACCGCCACCGTCCGTTCCGGCAAGTATCCTTCCCTTGTCGTCTTCTGCTATGGCAGTGATATTTGCGTTTTCAAGTCCGTCCGCTGCAGTATATCTGGTCTCAAGAGCATCGCCTGCGATGATACCGAGTCCTTCACTTGTTGCAACAGCTATCTTTCCTGAGCTCAGCTCATAGGTGCAGTTAACCTGATTTGACGGTAATTGCGAGGTACGACCGTAATACTTGGTCGTGCCTGACTTTGACCACATAATAACGCCGTAACGTCTGAAGGTACTTACCCAGATATTTCCCTTGCTGTCGGCCATTACATCATTGACACCTACACCGCTGAGGATATCAGTGAGTCCGTTCGTAACCATGCGATCAAGAGGGTCGATAATATAAAGGCCCTCATCAGTACAGATATATTTGCAGGAATTGATATATCTTATGCAGTTTACGGAGCTTTCCGGAATCTTGAAAGCAGACGAATAGTCCTTGAACTTACTTCTGGCCATAAGAAGTAAGCCTTTTCTCGTAGAAGAAAGCCATATATTTCCCTCATAATCAATGATCATGGATGAAATATAGCTGTCTATGGAAAGGTTCTGGATATTGTTATATACTCCCTCGGCATCCAGATATCCGAGGCCGTTATCGGTACAAACATAGAGTCTGTCACCGTTCTTATAGAGGCTGTTGATACCGTAGCTTCCGGACTGAAGCTTCTCAAATTCAGAGAGATTTTCCATCCTGAGTATCTCTCCACCTACTGATCCGATGTAAATATAATTCTCACCGGCTTCAAGGGCAGAAAGCTCTTCTATCTCAAGAGTTTCGGCAGTCAGATTTCTGACAATGCTCTCTCCATCAACAGAAATACTGAGTGTAAAGAGCTCTGTTCTGTCAGCGATACCCCAGATACGCTCGTTAAAATAGCTTATATCGGATACATTCTTACCCGCAAGCATATCCACCTCACGAAGAACAAGCGTCTCCTCGTCAACGGTATAAAGTCCGTTCGAGCCTGCAACGTATATGGTACCATCCTCAGACTCGCAGATATCATTGATCGTCTTGATACCGTTATAATAGTCAGCTGAAAAATGCTGCATATCATTGCCCTTCTTGTAGAAGAGTCCGTAATTTGCAGTTGCTATCCACAGTCTTCCGGTTGAATCCTGGAAAAGCGAATTAACGCAGTAAACATCGGCTTTCTCAGTATCCCAAAGGTTAAATACCTTGAATTCATTTCCGTCGTATCTGTAAAGACCTCCGTCGGTTCCTACCCAGATATAGCCGGAAGCCGTCTGATATACACAGTTTACCTCGTTACTGCCGAGGCCGTTGTCCTGTGAGAAGATCGTTGAAATATAATCAGTAACAAGTTCTTTATCATTTGCGGTTTCGGCAGAAACACTGTTTCCGTCATTTTGACGCACGAAAGCAAGGCATGCCAGGAAGCATGCCGCTATCATTAAATATATGACCGGTTTTTTTAGTCTGTCTGAAACCATATTATTCCCGTTTTATTCTTACGGCACGTCGATCCGACTAATTATCCGGTCGGATCTTCATGCGTATTTTTTTGATCAGATACTATTTACTCTGTGATCTCAGCAATAGTTTCCTTCATTATCTCGAATGCCTTATCGCAGTCTTCCTTAGACGCAATAAGCGGAGGCACGAGACGTACCACTGAAGGTCTTACTGCAGTCATGAGAAGGTATTTCTTCTCTGCGCAAGTATATTTAAGCTGATTAGCGATCGGAACATCAAATTCAATTCCGTTGATAAGTCCGACACCTCTGATTTCCTTAACATGAGGAAGTTCTGCTGCCTTCTCACGGAAATACTTGCCAACTTCCTTTGCATTCTGCGGAAGCTTCTTCTCGAGAAGCTCTTCAATCTGAGCGTAAGCCGCCGCACAGCAAACCGGATTTCCTCCGAAAGTTGTACCGTGAGCTCCCGGTCCGAATGTATTCATGATTTTCTCTGATGAACACATTGCACCGATAGGCATTCCGCCGCCCATAGCCTTGGCCATGGTAACTATATCAGGCTTTACACCGTAGGTCATATAGGCCATAATCTCACCTGTACGTCCCCAGCCGGTCTGAACTTCATCAAATATAAGAAGCATACCCTTCTCATCACAGAGCTTTCTCAGACCCTCGAGGAATTCTTTATCAGCCGGATAAACACCGCCTTCGCCCTGAACAGGCTCTACCATAATAGCAATTACATCATCAGTTGCAGCCTCTTTAAATGCTCCGAGGTTATTGAACTCAGCATATTTGAAGCCCGGTGTCAGCGGATCAAAGCCCTTCTGGATCGCACTATCAGGCTGTCCTGTTGCAGCAAGTGTTCCGAGTGTTCTTCCGTGGAAGCTGTTAAGTGCAGTTACTATCTTATATCTGTCAGGTCCGAAGTTATCAACTCCATATTTACGTGCAAGCTTGATAGCTGCTTCGTTGGCCTCTGCACCACTGTTCTGGAACTGGATCTTCTCCATTCCGATAGTCTCGCAGATAAGCTTTGCAAGCATAATCTGAGGGATCGTGTAGCAGTAATTTGATGAATGAACCATCTCATCGATCTGCTGCTTAACATAGGCAGAAACTCTCTCGTTGCAGTGTCCTGCAGCATTTACGGCTATACCACCGAGGAAGTCGAGATACGCATTGCCTTCCTCATCATATATATACATTCCTTTAGCTTTTTCAGCGATGAAATCAAAGCGCGGAAACTGCTCGTTCATGTATTTCTTGGCGGTTTCCTCAAGTTCTGCTTTGTTCATGCCTGTATCTTTCATATTCATAAAAATCACCATCCTAAGACATAATATATTAGTATACTATAATATCATCGTCAGTGCAATTCTCTTCTTATTTATGTCAACCGAAAGAACTTTGACTTCCACGATGTCGCCGACTTTGACAACATCGAGTGGATGCTTAACGAATTTCTTGTTTGTAAGCTGAGAGATGTGAACAAGTCCATCCTGATGAACTCCGATATCGACGAAGGCACCGAAATCGATGACATTTCTGACTGTTCCCTTGAGTATCATGCCTTCCTTCAGATCCTTCATATCAAGAACGTCCGAACGAAGAACTACCGGTGGCATATCGGCACGAGGGTCACGTCCCGGTCTCTCAAGCTCCTTGATGATATCCTTAAGGGTTGGCTCACCGACACCTATTTCCTCTGCTGTCTTCTTGAAATCATTTAAGAAGATAACCTTATCCTTCTTGCCGATGTCTTCCTTGGACAGACTGCATTTCTTCAGAAGCTTTTCAGCTGCTTCATAGCTTTCCGGATGCACGCCTGTATTATCGAAAGGATCAGTACCGTTTGCAATTCTCATGAAGCCCGCGCACTGCTCGTAAGCCTTTGGTCCGAGCTTAGGAACCTTAAGAAGCTCTTTACGGTTTTTAAATGCACCGTTCTCTTCTCTGTATGCAACTATATTTTTAGCGATAGTCTTGTTGATGCCGGAAATATATTCCATAAGCGGAGCCGAAGCTGTATTCAGATCTACTCCGACGCTGTTAACACAGTCCTCAACGACCGCACCGAGTCTCTCTCCAAGCTTCTTCTGGTTCATATCATGCTGATACTGACCAACACCGATAGCCTTAGGATCGATCTTAACAAGCTCTGCAAGAGGATCCTGAATACGTCTTGCGATAGATGCAGCACTTCTCTGTCCAACGTCAAAATTTGGGAATTCTTCTGTTGCAAGCTTACTTGCCGAATAAACCGAAGCACCTGCCTCATTGGTTATGGCATAGCTTACACCTCCACCGATCTCGCTGATGATCTCCGCAACTATCTGCTCAGACTCACGGCTGGCAGTACCATTTCCGATGGAAATAAGTGAAATATGATATTTCTTGATAAGCTGCTTAACCTTCTCCTTAGCCGCTCTTATCTTGAGATCATTTGTTGGTGCCGTAGGATAAACCACAGCTGTATCAAGAACCTTTCCTGTTGCATCTACTACGGCAAGCTTACAACCGGTTCTGAATGCCGGATCCCATCCGAGAACATTTCTTCCTGCAACAGGAGGCTGCATAAGAAGCTGCTCGAGATTCTTGCCAAATACGGTTATCGCGCTGTCCTCAGCTGTTTCTGAAAGCTCGTTTCTGATATCTCTCTCGATTGCAGGAGCAAGAAGTCTGTCGTAGCTGTCCTTGATAGCCTTGCTGAGAAATTCATTAACAGCTTTGTTGTCTGAAATGATAACATTCTTCTCGAGATATGACTGTATCTCATCTGTCGGAGCATCAAGCTTCACGGTAAGGAACTTCTCCTTCTCACCTCTGTTAAGAGCAAGCACCTTATATCCGGCAACCTTCCTTACAGGCTCACTGTATTCATAATAATTCTCATAAACCGATTCAGCTTCCTTATCCTTGGCTGCAGATGTAAGTACACCCTTGTCAAAGGTCAGCTTTCTGATATAAGTTCTGTATTCAGCTGTATCGGATACGTCCTCGGCAATGATATCTGAAGCTCCCGCAAGAGCATCGTCAGCCGAAAGAACCTCCTTCTCTTCGGAAATATATTTTTCAGCTTCTTTAACAAGATCAAAGCTGCCGTTTGCAAGCATGATAGCCTGAGCAAGTGGCTCGAGACCTTTCTCCTTGGCGATCATGGCTCTGGTTCTCTTCTTCTGCTTATATGGTGCATAAAGGTCTTCAACAGCAACGAGTGTCTCGGCTGCCTCAATCTTCTTCTTAAGTTCTTCGGTCAGTTTGCCCTGTTCTTCGATTGATGCGATGACAGCTGCCTTTCTCTCCTCAAGGTTTCTGAGATATTTAAGTCTCTCATCGAGATCACGAAGCTGCTCGTCGGTAAGAGTTCCTGTTTTTTCCTTTCTGTATCTGGCGATGAACGGTACTGTATTTCCTTCGTCAAGAAGGGTTACGGCTGCGTCCACACGCCACTGCTCTACATTTAATTCCTTTGCTATAACTGCATTAATGTTCACTTTGTTGTCCTCCATATATTAACTCTGTTTATACTGACTATTAAATAGGTCTGCATAAAAGCCACCCAACTCCATTAAAGACTGATGAGTGCCTTGTTCGATGATGTTGCCGTCCTTCATGACGAGGATCATATCTGCTTCCATGATGGTTGAAAGGCGGTGGGCTACAATGAAGCTTGTACGTCCTTTCATCAATTTGGCAAATGCTCTCTGAACACGAAGTTCGGTTCTGGTATCGATGGATGATGTTGCCTCGTCAAGAATCAGCATCGGTGGTACACGAAGCATGACTCTTGTGATACACAGAAGCTGTTTCTGTCCTTGAGACAGGCTTCCTCCATCCTCGCCAAGAACTGTATCATACCCCTGCGGCAGCCTCTTGATAAAGCTGTGTGCATGAGTTGCCTTGGCTGCGGCAATTATCTCTTCATCCGTTGCCTCCCGTCCGTAGGCTATATTTTCCTTGATGCTTGCAGCCTTGAGCCAGGTTTCCTGAAGCACCATACCATAATTATCTCTGAGACTGCTTCTCCTGATATCTCTGATATCATTGCCTTCAACCTTAATGGATCCGCTGTTTACATCATAGAATCTCATGAGAAGGTTGATAACCGTACTCTTACCGCATCCGGTCGGTCCGACAATGGCTACTCTCATGCCCGGCATTACGAGAAGATTAAGGTTCTCGATAAGCTTTCTGTCAGGTACATATGAGAAGCTGACATTATTAAGCTCAACCCTGCCCTTAACATCCATTAATTCGACTGCATCAGTTTTGTCGGCTATTTCAGGTTCTGCATCAATTAGTTCAAATACTCTTGAAGCACAGGCAACTGCATTCTGAAGCTCGGTCACAACGCCTGATATTTCATTAAATGGCTTTGTGTATTGGTTTGCATAGCTGAGGAAGCAGGTTAGCTGTCCGACCGTAAGTCTTCCTTTAACGGCAAAGAGTGCTCCGACTATACCTACCGCGGCATAAACAAGGTTATTGATAAATCGCGTGCTCGGATTGGTCAGTGAAGAGAAAAATGTTGCTTTAAGGCTTGTATCTGCCAATTCGTCATTTATCTCATCGAAACGTTCCACTGCCGTATCTTCATACGAAAATGCCTGAACAACTCTTTCATTTCCCACCATCTCTTCAACCAGTCCGGTAAGAAGCGCTCTCTTCTCCGACTGTCTGATAAAAAGATTATAGGTCTTCTTAGCTATGAATGCAGCCACAAAAAGTGAAAGCGGTGTCAGAACGACGACAACAATCGTGATCGTCACATTCAGTGTAAACATGAAAACAAGTGTTCCGACTATCATTACAACGCCTGTAAACAGCTGTGAGAAGCCCATTAATAAGCCGTCGCTGAACTGATCGATATCACCGATTATCCTTGAAACAAAATCACCATACTGCTTTGTGTCCAGATAAGAAAGCGGCAGACTCTGAATATGGTCAAATGCCCTTTTTCTTATATCCTTGACCACTTTATAAGTGATGTGATTGTTTATCACATTCATTATCCACTGGAATAAAGCGGCCAGCAGGATAACCACCAGCATTTTGACCAGCGTCTCCGATATGCCATCCATGTCAACAGCACCCGGACCGATGATGTAATCGATTGCATGTCCTGCCAGTATCGGAACATAAAGCTGAAGCAGTGTGGTTGCCGCCGCAGCGATCAGTGATAAAACTATCAGCGGCATATACGGCTTCAGATATACGATTATTCGTTTATATGTTTTCTTATTCATTAGCGCCACCTGCCTTTCCGGCCTCGATGGCTGACTCTGACTGATTCTGTGAAATATATATTTCCCTGTAAACCTCACATCCGGCAAGAAGCTCTTCATGAGTTCCTATACCGGCAACGCTTCCGTCATCAAGAACAACTATCTTGTCGGCGTAACGTATCGATGAAGTTCTCTGAGAAACAATGAACGTAGTCATACCCTTGGAAATATCCTTAATGGAAGCCCTGAGCTTTGCATCGGTTGCAAAATCAAGTGCCGAAGAACTGTCATCAAGGATCAGTATTTCAGGCTTTCTGACGATAGCCCTCGCAATACATAGCCTCTGCTTCTGTCCGCCCGACAGGTTTGTAGCTCCCTGATTAAGGCTGAAATTCAGTTTACCGTCCTTCTCCATTACAAAGTCATAAGACTGCGAAGCCTTAAGAGCTTCTATTATTTCTTCGTTTGAGGCGTCAGGTTTGCCCCATCTGATATTTTCCGCAATACTGCCTTTGAAGAGAACTGCCTTCTGCGGTACTATTCCGATCTTTTTTCTGAGAGCAGCCTTGCCGTAATCTCTTACGTCCCTGCCGTCGACCCTGACTTCTCCTCCGGTCACGTCGTAAAACCTTGGTATCAGATTGACCAGCGTAGTCTTACCTGAACCGGTACCGCCTATGATACCTATCGTCTCTCCACTATAAACATCAAGATCAAGTCCCTCCAGAGAGTTCTCTCCCGAACCACTATATTTGAAGCTGACATTTTTAAAGGAAACACGCGGCTGTTCATGATCATTATTTGTTGAAGCATCGGCTGCAGTTTTATCCTTTGCATCATTGTTTCCGGAAACACCAACAACGGTATTACCCTTAGCATCATTCTCTCCTACAAAATCAAGCGAAGACTTCTCGGCAAATACAGCCGCCACTCTGTGTCCGCAGGCTATAGCCTTGGTCGTCGTAACGATAAGGTTAGCAAGCTTGATAAGCTCGATCAGTATCTGTGACATGTAATTTACGAGAGCAACAACCTGTCCCTGAGTAAGTCCGAAGGAATCAACCCTGATAGCACCCTTATGGATGAGCGCCATCGTTCCGAAATTGATCACGACAAGAGTTACAGGATTAAGAAGTGCGGAGATATGACCGACAAAGAGCTGGCTCTTCATAAGCCCTGTTGTCGCCTCATCAAAATCCTCCATATCCTTTTTCTGATGATTAAAAGCTCTTACAACTCTCGCACCAACGAGGTTTTCTCTTGTAATAAGTGTAACCTTATCCAGCCTACCCTGGACCTTTTTATACATCGGAATGGTTGAAAATATAATTCCGAAAACTATAGCTATCAGTATCGGAAGAACAATTGCGAAAACAACTGCTGTCTTGGCATCAACAGTAAATGCCATGATAACCGCACCAAATACAATGAACGGCGAACGTAAGAATAGTCTCAGAACCATATTTACGCCGGTCTGCATCTGATTTACATCACTTGTCATTCGGGTAATAAGTGTGGCTGTACCGTTTTTATCAATTTCGTTATAGGAAAGGCTCATGATGTGCCTGAAAAGGTCGGCACGGAGCTCTCTGCCGAAGCCCATCGCTGCCTTTGCAGCAAAATACTGAGCTGTTATAGAACAAATAAGCCCTACAAGGGCAAGAATAATAAGCACGCCTCCCATCTTGAAGATGTAACCCTTATCGTGTCCGATGATACCTTTATCGATCATCTTCGCAACAACCAGCGGAACAAACAGTTCAAAGGTTGCCTCGAGCATCTTGAAGAGAGGAGCCATGACAGTCTGTAATTTGTAGTTTTTCAGATATTTCAGTGTACTTTTCATAACAGTCTGATTATAGCCCAGACTTGTATTATTATCAAGAAGTTCTACACTTTTGCGTATACTTGGCTCATTATCTACACAAACCTTGTGTAGACGCTGACTCCGTCAGCCCACCCCTCGTGACTTCGTCACTCGGTGATGGACATTCGCCAAATGTCATCACCTGCGTGTGTACACGCGTGATGTCACTTGGCTCATTATCTACACAAAAAAAGAAGATCCGGACTGCGGGAACCGGATCTTCATAGAATATAATGTAAGAAAAGTTTAAAGGGAGTACATAATTATCTTACGGAGGTTAGTATATACTAACATGCATTAGTTGTCAATAACTTTTGTTAGTTTTTAGAGAATTATTTATTGATATGACAGCAATATAATGCTATACTCTATTTGTTAGTGAATATCCGGCTTATTATTTGCCAGAGGATAATAAAATTAGGATAAAACGGGGTGTTATTATGAGATCAAATGAATCAGCCGAGGATTACCTCGAATCAATACTTATACTGAGCGAAAAGCTCCCTGTTGTACGTTCTGTCGATATTTCCAATGATCTTGGCTATAAAAAATCAAGCATCAGTATTGCAATGAAAAATCTTCGTGCCAAGAACCTGATCACAATGACAGACGCCGGCTACATCTATCTCACCGAGGAAGGAATGAAGATTGCCAAAACCATCTATGAGAGGCACAAATTCTTTACCGAGATGCTTATTGATCTGGGAGTTGACAAGACAGTTGCAGCAGATGATGCCTGCCGCATAGAGCACGCCATCAGCGCCGAAAGCTTTGATGCCATCAAGAAATTTTATAACAATAATAAGGCTTAGTTTATACGATGCAGCTTATAGACGAGATATTACCTGATACCAATCCACAATATCAAAAAATTGAGGAGTACTATGATCCGCAGGAGGTTTTGATGTTTGACATCGAAACCACGGGACTTAGCGCCTCCTCTTCTTTTATTTATCTGATCGGTGTAAATCTCAAAAAAGAAGGTTGCTGGCACATTATCCAGCTCTTCAATGATGACGGAATGAGTGAGCCCGAAATTATCAGTACCTTTATGGATATCCTGAAGGATTATAAATATCTCGTTGAATTCAACGGGGATTCTTTTGATATACCATTCGTCAGGAAAAGGCTCGAATACATCAACAGAAAACAGGGCACTGACATAATCGACCGTTTTGATGATATTACGAAGATCGATCTGTATAAGCTCATCCGTCCTTATAAGAAAGCTCTCGGTCTGGCCAATCTGAAACAGAAAACCATAGAGCGTTTTCTTGGAATCAACCGTATCGACCAGATGAACGGCGGAGAGCTGATCAATGTATATTTTCAGTATCTTACCTACAAGAATAAAAAATACCGTTCTCTCCTTCTGCAGCATAACCGCGATGATATGGAGGGAATGTTCTTCCTTACTGATATTTTCGCGTTGAACAGGCTTTCTCTGGGATGCCTTAAGTTTTCCGATATGAAGATAGTCGGCGGCAACTCACTCAGACTGAAGCTTTTCTTTACGCCGGACATTTTCCCGGAAATGAGCTTCGCGTCAACGCTGAATAATAACTCACTCAGCATAAATATGAACGAAGCGGTCTCTCCTCTTCTTGTTGTTTCCGGAAACATAAAGGAAGCCTACATATCTCTTCCGATCTCAACAGGCGTTTTCAAGTATTTTTATAAAGATACCAAGAATTATCATTTCTATCCCGAGCTTGATTCTGCCTACCATAAAGATCTTGCAGCCTCACTTTCTGAGTATGAAAAAGTCTCTGCAAACAAATCCAATTGCTATACAAAGCTCGAAGGATATTTCATCAGAAAATACGGTTTTGACAGCGGCAAGAGCTTCTATCCTGCGGACACAGAATCGCCGGCAAGAAGTGACGCATATATCGAGCTGTCAGACGAGTTTCTTTCTGACAGCAGTCTCGTGAATGAGTTCACAAGATATATCGTAAAACACATACTTGCCGGCAAGTGAATTATATGCAGTTAAATATTTAAGTATTATCAGTCAAGTACTTCTTCAGGGAAGACATACCATCTGCCATCCACCTGATATACATCAACTTTGGCGCTGTCTTCCATTTCTTTTCCACCATCAAATGAACATACAACACTGATCCTTATTCTTTTTATAGCTTCAATTTTAATGTCGACGTCATAATTTCTCTTGATATAATTCTCTGATTCTTTAATATAATCCTGATCATAGGTTTTTTTAACCTCAGTCTCAATACTGTGGATATCCGCCTTGGCGCTCAACGCATAGCATCTCTTATATGCATCCTTCAGACTTTTTATATCACCATATCTGTTTTGAAACTCACTGCTCGTAACATATTTTTCAGCAGCAGCCTGCAGATCATCCGGAAGTGAATAATCGATCATCTTATCTGCATCGCAGGCAGCCCACGCTCTTAAAAACTCTTCTGCAGCTTCCTCAGCAGTATTTGCGCCCTTACTTCCGCCAAAGATTTTAAATACAAATATCAAAAGAACTGCTGCAACAACAAGCGCACCGATTCCGCCAAATATTCCTATCTTGGCTTTCTTACTCAGCCCTTTCTTCTGTCCCGGCTGTACCGGCTGTGGCGGTTGTTGCCAGTAGCCCTGCTGCGGAAATCCCTGCAAATATGGATTCTGTTCAAACTGCGGCTGACCTAACTGCGACTGCTGGCCATACTGACCATATTGTGGCTGGCCGAACTGCTGCTGTGATTGTCCGAACTGCTGCTGCGGCTGCTGAACATATCCCATCTGTGGCTGCTGGCCATACTGACCATACTGTGGCTGGCCGAACTGCTGCTGTCCGTTTCCCATCTGCTGACCGAATTGCTGTTGATTATATACCTGCTGTGCCTGGTCAAATTGTGGCTGGACAAATTGCATCTGACCATTACCCATTTGTGACTGTTCAAACTGCGGCTTTTCATTACCTACCTGTGACTGTTCAGCATTCGTCGTTGATACAATCTGTTCTTCCTGCGCTTTATTATTTGTCATATTATTCTCTTCCATGTAACCTTCCTCCATTATATCGATGTATCATCATTTAGCCAATCTATATACATCTAACTCGATAATACCCTTGATGCCGGACTAATGCAACATCTTATTTTGTTGTCAGGTTCCTGAGCCACCTCTCCCTCTTCAGCCAGAAGTGGAAAATGATTATCTTGACGATATCAAACAGCTTGATGTAGAGATACATCATAACCGGACCAACCTTCAAGAAAATACGGTATAGTAGCATTATCGGAACAGCCTATATTACTTCTATGGAACTCTCGAAAACAAGCTACCAAGAGAGTTCCTCCGCATGCAGCGGATGCAGATTATTGCGTATGCTTGCGATCTTACCGTCCTTGAGTTTAATGACACGGTTAGCCATCTTGTCCATCACATCCGTACTGATTGATGACAGCTCTGAAAAATACTCATCCGATAACAGATCACCTTCATCGGATATATCAACAAGGACCACCGGAAACAGCTCTGCCCCAAGTAACTTCTCAAAAATCGATGCAGGTGTAAAAATATAAACCGTTTATCCCTGATAATACGACTCCGGGTGCTGCACACAGCCTGTAACAGTCATGGTAACAGTGATTCCGCCTGTCAGTTCCAAGCTGACACTGTCTCCAACGGAAATACCTAAATGCTCCATTGCATCAGCTGTCATGGCACATTCCATTTCAGAATCAGGCATATTTCCTTCTACAAGAACCGGCACTGAGATTCGCTTTGTCACAGCCATATCCTCAAAATTAGTTTGTGTAAAAAAGTCTTCTGCATTCTTCTCCAGAGCATCCGCATAAAAGAATACACCGCAGTAGACACCGAAGGTTATAGTCACCACGATGACTACCGCAAGCCAGGAAACTATATTCGATTTAATATTTCGAACTATATCCTTGATCTGAGTTCTTTTCATTGCAGGAAAACCCCTTTTATCAACAACATGATTATTACAGTTAGTGTGTTTACTAACCGTTCTGACATGCATCAATGGTTTTAATCTCCGTAAATAGAAATCGGTTTCATAGTCAAATATATTAACCATGAAACCGAGAGTATACATGTATACGAAAATAGTACCGGAATTCGTATACTTCGACTTTAGTGGACCTGACGGGGGTCGAACCCGTGTCCAGAAACCCATCCATTACAACCTCTCCCATCACAGACAAGTGTTTTGACATTTCCTCCTCTGCACATCCACTGTCAGATTTACAGATTCAGTAGCTTCATGAAATCTTTTCCGTCCTCAAAGCTTTGGAAGAAAAGTTCTCCGCCTGGTCGATGCCAGGTTCCTAAGCAGCGGATTACTTAGGGCTGACAGCTGCCCTTAGGCAGCAGCTGGTAATCTATTATCAGCGTTTATTTTTTTTCCGAGTTTTAACGTGGTCCCGGACCACGGATGGCTGTCATAATTTCCGAATCCCTGTCGAAGCCAGTGCAGGCCCTTATTATATCTAATGACCGACCATTTTGAGCCAGTCAATGATTCTTATGACCGACTATAATATATCGGCCATGGATTCATATTTTATTGTTCAGATTCTGCATCCGAATTTGTGGCAAATGTAATTCCGGTATAGAGATCTGAGTAATTCTCAACCCAGTATTCATCAAGCCAGCTGTTCAGATCATCCGAACTTACATACTTTGCTGCTTCAGCAGCCTTAGCATCTTCTTTTTTCTTATTATCTTTATATATCTTTCTTCCAAGAGGTACACCAAGCAGCGCCCCCAGTGCGATAGCTGCAAGAAATATACATGCAGTCTGCTTGATCTTCTTTCTTCTCTTTATCTTCTCTCTGTCCTTTTTTTCTTTTTTATACTTATCAACCTTAGCCTGACTCATCGTCTGAAAACTCCTCGTAAAAGATTATTAAATGTCTATATGAAGTATAACACTCCGATAACCTTTACGCAATTATATCTTGAGGTTTCTGATTTTGAAATCCCTCTCGGCTTCCCTTGCGGTATCCTTCTTCGCGATATCATTTCTCTTGTCGTAAAGCTTCTTACCACGTGCAAGAGCTATCTCGACCTTAGCCTTTCCGTTTTTGAAATAAACCTTGGTCGGAACTATTGTGTAGCCCGCAGCTTCTCTTCCGATGGAAAGCTTTCTGATCTCACTCTTGTGAAGAAGCAGTTTTCTCTTCCTGAGCGGATCCCTGTTGAAAATATTTCCCTTCTCGTAAGGATTGATATGCATATGATGAATAAATATCTCGCCGTCCTCTACGCCGATAAAAGCTTCCTTTATACTGCAGTTTCCCTGCCTGAGAGCCTTCACCTCAGTACCGACAAGCGCGATACCTGCTTCATAGGTTTCCTCTATAAAATAGTCATGATAGACTTTTTTATTGTTAGCTATAAGCTTTTCTCCGCTTTCTCTCATTACATATTTCCATCAGACCTTGCGGCCTCTTCCTTTCATCCGTCATACAGATTCAAATTCGATGACACTTTCTATTACATCTGTCATACAAACTCAAATTCTATAACTCTTTCTATCTTATCAGCCCTGCGGACTCTGATCTTAACCTTATCTCCAAGTGAATAAGTCCTGCCGGTTCTCTCGCCTCGCATCACCATCTCACTCTCGGAATATGAATAATAATCATCATCCATAAATGCAACGCTAACAGCACCTTCAACTGTATTTTCCAGTTCAACGAAGATGTTCTGCTGAGTAAAGCCCGAAACTATTCCGGCATATTCCTCGCCGATATGCTCTGACATATACTCGATTTCCTTAAGCCTTACAACATCTCTCTCTGCATCATCAGCTCTTCTTTCCTTTGCCGAATTATCAGCCGCAACCTTCGGAAGCAGCCTTGCGTAATGCTTAATCCTGTCATCTGTAAGTCTTCCGTGAAGATTCTCCTTGATTATCCTGTGAATCTGGAGATCCGGATATCTTCTTATCGGAGAAGTGAAATGACAATAATATTTGCACGCAAGTCCGAAATGTCCTGTGCATTCGGTAGCATATCTCGCCTGCTGCATAGATCTCAGGACAAGCTTACTTACCATAGCCTCATACGGCTCGCCCTGAATTCTCTGAAGAAGCTTCTGGAATTCCTTCGGATGAATATTATCATGAGCCGTTGTCTTGAAGAATATACCAAAATTCTTTATAGTCTGAGCAAGGGTATCAACCTTCTCAGGATCCGGTGACTCATGAGTTCTGTATTCAAAAGGAAGCTCCTGCCAGAAATAATCCTCAGCAATAACCTCATTGGCCATAAGCATGAAGTCCTCGATGATCTTGGTCGCATCATTTCTGTCATGTGCGCAGATTTCTATCGGAAAATGATTCTCATCAACCTTAATCTTGGTCTCAGCCATATCAAAATCGATAGATCCTCTCTCATAACGCTTAGCTCTTATGATACGTGAAAGTTCAAACATCCTGTCGAAGAAGGATATGTAGTCCTTATATCTATCCTTAGGAGCATCCTCAGTCCTGTTGATAAGTTTATTAACATCCGTATAATTCATACGTTCATTAACTCTTATCACACCCTCGCATATCTTGTGATCAAGCACCTTGCCCTTCTCATCAATATCCATGACACACGACAATGTAAGTCTGTCAACGCCTGCATTAAGGGAGCAGATTCCGTTTGAAAGCTTATGCGGAAGCATAGGTATAACACTGTCAACGAGATAATTACTTGTGCCCCTTCTGAGTGCCTCCTTATCAAGCGGACTGCCTTCCGTAACATAATTGGAAACATCCGCAATATGCACTCCGAGAGTGTAAATACCGTCCTTATAGGTCAGTGTGATCGCATCATCAAGATCCTTGGCATCCTCGCCATCTATAGTGACCGTATCCAGCGATCTGAAATCGGTACGTCCCTCAAGGAACGCAGGATCCACCTCATCAGGAATACTGTTCAGCTGCTCAGTAACATCATCCGGAAAATCAACCGGAATATTATAGCTTCTCACAACAGTAATAATATCCGAAGACGGATCATCAATATGACCTATAACTTCAGTTATCACACCGGTCGGAGACTTCCTGTCATCTCCGTAATCCTTGATATCAGCTATGACGATGCTGCCCTTAACGGCGCCATTAGAAGCTTCTTTCGGGATAAATATATCATTTGCGATCTTCTTATTATTTGGAATAACAAAACCATAATTCTCAGCAGGATCATAAACACCGATAACGCTTCTGATACCATGATCCAGCACTCTGATAACGCTTGCTTCAGTTCTTGAACCGCCACTGTTTCTGCCGGACTCACGAATAAGTACCTTATCGCCCTCAAAGGCATTTGCGGTATCCTTGGCATGAATGAAGAAGTCTTCATCATAGCCCTCAACCGTTACAAAGCCAAAGCCTCTCCTGTTTCCTGTGAAAATACCCACATGAGTATCCTTCGGAGTTAACATAAAACGGTTATTTCTTGTCTTGATTATCTTATACTCATCCTGAAGTTCATCGAGCGAGTCAAGCAGAAGCTGCTTATCCTCCTCAGATGTAAGCTGCAGAAAATAACAAAGTTCCTTATATCTCATCGGCCTGTAATCCTTCTCCCCGAAGAGGTCGAGCAGTATTTTTTTAGATTCTTCTCTTTCCATAGTTTCACCCCCGAAACATGTATTACACCATGATTATATCACAATATGTTATATACTAACAGTAGTATTCATGAGTCCTTCAGACATAAAGATAGGGTGTTCTGAACAATCAGAGCACCCTATAATAATCAATGTACTAAATCCACTTAGAACGAAGCAGAATAGCGAGTATGAAATAAAGAACTGCAAGGAAAACAGTAACCTTCTTGATCACAGCATCCTTTGAACGTCCTTTGTTCTTAGCCCAGTAAGAATCAGCTGATCCGGTAAGTGCACCTGAAAGACCGCTGTCTTTACCCTCCTGCATAAGTATTATTATTGTAAGTACTACTGAAAGCACCAAAAATGCAATTATTAGTATTGTCTTGATCACGATCATTCCTCCAAAAAAAGTTAATCCTGTCGCACACACGCTAGATGATAATATCATATCTACCCACGATAATCAATACCTAATTTTAAAAATTTTTAATAACAAAAGAACCACCGGAATGATCCGGTGGTTCCGATAATTCGGTAGTTTGACAGCTCAATCATAGTTTATCATCTCTGAAGCCTGTAATGGCTTTATTTTTTTGTCAAATTTCAAATTTATACTTGCCCGTTACTACCACGTTGTGTTATAATG
>DOVL01000111.1 GCA_003520105.1 Lachnospiraceae bacterium
CCTCTTGTAGAGATCACCGAGCTTCTGCGAGCCCGTGAGAATATTGACTATACAGAGTTTATTGACACAATCCTAACTAAAAGAGCTATGCTTGAAGACCTGTGCAAATAACATACACTGAGACAAAACAGCTATACATCTTGTCCGATAATCAAAATTATTATCATCAATTTGAAATCATTGTGGATTTAAAAAAATAGTGTGCCGCCGGCACACTATTTTTTGTGTAAATTATTCATATTTGCCATATAAGACAATGATTTATCAACTCTGCTTTCTTGTTGCCTCAGCCTCCCAAACCAGCTCCTCAAGAGTCACATAGAGACGCTCGGGCTCGACAGGCTTTGAGAGGTGGGCGTTCATACCAACCTGAAGTGATCTCTGAACATCCTCATCAAATGCATTCGCAGTCATTGCTATGATAGGAACATTCTTTGCATCTTCTCGCTCAAGCCCTCTTATCCTTGAAGCTGCCTCAAGTCCATCCATCTCCGGCATACGCACATCCATGAGAACTGCACTGTAATGATAAGGCTCACTCTTATCAAACATTTCAAGAGCAATCCTTCCGTTCTCGGCATGTTCTATGATAGCTCCCTTCGCTTTGATGACTTCCTTCATGATCTCAGCATTTATAAGCACATCCTCTGCAAGAAGAATATGCCTTCCGGTAAGATCTGCCCTCTGCTTCTCACGGAAGATAGACATGTTATTCTTTCTTGCAATACGTTCAAATTCTCCGATAACATTTGATGCGAAAAGCGGCTTGGCAAGGAATCCGTCAACACCGATATGAAGCGCCTCATCCAGTATTTCATCCCAGTTGAAGGACGTCAGGATGATTATGGTCGTTTCCCTGCTGTAAAGCGCACGTATCTTTTTGGCAACCTCAATGCCGTCCATATCCGGCATCTTCCAATCGAGAAGTACAAGGTTATATGGCTCCTGCTTGGTATGTCGGATCTCAAGCATCTTCAGCGCTTCATCACCCGAGAGACATGTATCTGCCTGTATTCCGGCCTCATCAAGCACCAGTCTTGCATGCTCGGCTGCTATCTCTTCATCATCCACTACAAGCACTCTCATATCATTCAGGTTAATGAAATTACCCTGTACACTATCATGCTCGCTGTTCTTCAAAGTAACGATAACAGTGAATTCGGTTCCCACACCCTTTTCAGATTTAACCGAGATACTGCCGTTCATGATCTCAACTATATTTTTCGATATAGCCATACCCAGGCCTGTGCTACCGTATTTATTATTTCTGCTGCTGTCTTCCTGGGCAAAAGTGTCAAATACCTTCGGAAGGAACTCCTCATCCATTCCGATACCGGTATCTTTGATCACAAATCTGATGGTCGACTGATCCTCAAATACCGCTGTCCTCTCGACCGTGAGAAAAACTGTTCCCGGCGCATCGGTAAACTTGATCGCATTGCTGAGAATATTGATCAGCACCTGCTTCAACTTCATATCATCACCGATATAATAATCAGAAACTCCGCCGATCACCTTGCACTCGTATTTCAGCCCCTTATCGCTGCACTGGGTCATTACCATAACATTGATCTGCTCGAGCATAGCCCTGAAGGAGAAATCCTCTTTCCTGAGGATCAGTCTGCCCGACTCGATCCTGCTCATGTCAAGAATATCATTTATAAGTCCGAGAAGATGTCTCGCGCTCTCACCTATCTTCTCCAGATACCCCCTGGTCTCCGCATCGAGATTATCCTTTTTAAGTGCCAGACTGTCCAGACCGATGATCGCATTCATCGGTGTTCTGATCTCGTGGCTCATACTTGAAAGGAATGCTGTCTTCGCTTCATTCGCCTTTACTGCAGCTTCAAGCGCCTCACTGAGAGCCTGATCACGCTTTTCGGTTACATCCGAAATAAATACGTAGTAGAGTCCGCCATAATTCTCCGACTCTGAATAATGACCGTAATCATCTATCCAGCGGATTTGTCCATCCTTGCGGATGATACGGTACTCGACATGATCGACATTATCATCGCTTTTTCTTATCTGATCCGCAACAGAATCCTCAACAGAGTTCACATCTTCCGGATGAAGCATACCTCTGAAGCTATTTCCGGTATAAGCCTTGAAATCCTCCAGGTCGTCACAGCCGAATATCCTTATGGCAGCATCATTCACATACAGCAGTTCCTCATTGATATCCGCCTTGTATATAAAGAAGCCGCCGGGCATATGGCTGCCCATCTCCTTGACTATCTGCATACTGTATTCGTTTAGTTCAAATCCTTTTCCAAACATGTAATACCTCAATACAATTCTTTAATACTGTTTTTCGTAACCAATCTCACTCTGTAATAGCCATTATGGTTTATATAACCGATCATATTCTTGCTACGGTTTTATCAGACTCTCCAGAGTTTCATAAAGTACATCCGGCTGAACCGGTTTAGACAGATGTGCGTTCATTCCTGCCTGCAGAGACCTCTGTACGTCCTCATCAAATGCATTCGCTGTAAGTGCGATTATAGGAACCTCTTTTGCGTCTGCCCTGTCGAGATTTCTTATACGCTTTGTAGCTTCAAGTCCGTCCATTTCAGGCATTCTCATATCCATAAGAATCGCATCGTAGTAGCCCTGCTCGCTCGCTTCGAATTTTTCCAGAGCAACACGGCCGTTTTCAGCAAGTTCAGCCTGCATCTCCCTCATTTCAAGAACCATTATCATAATCTCTGCATTAACCTGCATATCCTCAGCAAGGAGTATCTTCCTGCCCGACAGGTTCGCCCTCTTTCCGTCAAGTTTTCCGGAAAGTCCCTTCTTCCTCAGTGCTGCTTTGAACTCCTCTATTACAACAGTTGCGAAAAGCGGTTTTGAAATAAAGCTGTCAACTCCGGCACTGAGTGCCTCCTCAAGAACGTCATCCCACTTATATGCCGTAAGTATGATGATCGCCGATTCATTTCCGACTATCTTTCTGATCTCTTTTGTTGTTTCAATGCCATCCATATCCGGCATCTTCCAGTCAACAAGTATGAGATTATACGGCGTCATTCTTGCATGTTTCACCTTGACCATTTCAATAGCCTGCTGTCCCGACATTGCAATCTCAGCGACTATACCTGCCTTCTCAAGAACAAGCCTTGCATGCTCGCACGCAACCTCATCATCATCTATTATAAGTACGCTCATCTGATCAGGTCGGATTTCAATATCATTATCTCCCTTTTGTGTTCTGTCAGAGTCGGAAAGTGTAATTGTTACGGCAAACTGAGTGCCTTCACCCTTTTTACTCTTAACATCGATATTGCCGTTCATAAGCTCAACGATGTTTTTGGTTATGGCCATTCCAAGACCTGAACTTCCGTATTTGTTGGTGGTTGAAGCATCCTCCTGTGCGAAGGTATCGAAGAGATGCGGCATAAATTCTTCGCTTATACCGATTCCTGTATCCTTGATCTCAAAACAAAACGTCGACTTATTATCAAAGCCTGCAGTCTTTCTGACCTTCAGTTCCACGCCGCCCTTATCGGTGAACTTAACCGCATTTCCGAGAATATTAATAAGCACCTGGCGAAGCTTGAGCCCGTCACCGATATAATAGTCATCCACATCACCACTTATATGACACTGGTAGTCGATGCCCTTCTCCTGGCACTGACCGCTGAACATTGTATTGATCGACTCAAGGAGTTCAGGTAATGAGAACTCCTCATTCTTTATAACCATCCTTCCGGATTCGATACGTGACATATCGAGAATATCATTTATCAGTCCCAGAAGATGATTAGCCGACTCGCCGATTTTAACAAGATATTCCTTTGTTTTCTCCGGAGTTTCCGGATCATTCAGGGCGATGCTGTCCAGACCGATGATCACATTCATAGGCGTTCGGATCTCGTGGCTCATATTTGACAGAAATGCAGTCTTCGCCTTATTGGACTGTTCAGCCGATGCAAGAGCGTCACTGAGGAGGGCATTGATATGAATCTTCTCCTCCATCTCCTGCTCCCTGGCTCTCGTTTCTGCCTCCGCGGTTTCCTTCTCAAGTACGATCTTGGAATTTCTCTTTATCTGGTGGATTATAAAAATGAACAGAACCATAAGGCAGGCCGCCATGATCAACGTCTGGAATATACTCCTCAGAATGATACCCCTCGTAATAGAGCTGATCTCATCACTGATAACACTCTCTCTGACAAGATAGGTAAGCATCCAGTCGGTCCCTCTTACCGGCTCATAGCTGAGGGTTTCTGTGATATCGCCGTATGTGAAAGAAACCTCGCCGCTTATTCCACCTTCGAATTCCGAAAGAAACTTATCATATGTATAATTGTCATCAAATTCAGCCTTCTTCATGGCATCCAGAAGATTATCCTCTGAAGCAAGGCCTCCGAGAATGGTATTGCTGAGTGCCACACCTTCCTGCGTATAAATATTACAGAAGGTTGCATCATCCTCACTTGACTCCATGGAAACACCGGAAAGCATCTCGTCCATATCGATCTCCATGAAGCAGACCTTGAGAGTTTCACCGCAGAAAGGAATATCCACAGGAACGGCTATAACAACCTTCTTATCGAGGCTCTTGAGATTCAGTATGGATATCTCCGGCCCAGTTAGATTGATATGATCAAAAGAATAATCGGAAATATTATCCTGCATACCGAGCGAAGTATAAATAAGCCCATTCGTATCTACAAAGGCGAACTTCTCCAGCTTGTAGAGCTTCTTCATCCTGGCCTGATAATTCTGAAGATGAGGAATATCACTTTTATCTTCATCCGTCATCAGAGCAACCGCAACATTTATAACCTCTATATTTCTATTAAGGTTATTCTCTACAACCTGCTTACGTCTTCCGGCAAGCTCATCGAGATAGATGAGGCTGACCTTCTTTACAGCCCTCTCCGTATCCGTCGAAGCTCTCTGACCCATAAATATTGTTCCGAAAACCATGATCACAATAACTATTAATCCGGCAACCACATACGCAGCTACCGATGTTTGTTTATGTTCTTTGTCCAAGACTGCCCCTCCCCCGAAATATCATCTTATATAGTCATAAATACCTCATAGAACCCTCTCAATATATGGCAAGGATACCGGTCGGAAAAAGATTATCAACATAATTCACTCTGTTTTTCATGAAAATCACCCTGAAATCATACAAAATACCAACCAATAGAATTATATCATATAAAAAAAAGCAGTTCTACATTAATATTCTTCAAGAAATTTTGCTTTTCCATATGTTTTGTGGTATAATCCTTTTGGTCTGACAAAAATTAAGAAAAAATTTATATTTGAAGGATAAAAGTTATTAAATATTTGGAGGAAACAAATGGATCTTTTTGCAAAATGCTTCGAGCCTTCACAGGCTGATATGGCTCGTGAATCGGGAATCTACCCGTATTTTCACGCATTGGAATCAAGACAGGACACTGAAGTTATCATGGAGGGCAAACGCCGCATCATGCTTGGCTCAAACAACTATCTTGGTCTCACAACACACCCTGAGGTTATCGAAGCCGGAATCAAGGCTTATGAACAATACGGCTCAGGTTGTTCCGGATCACGTTTTCTGAACGGAACACTTAAGCTCCATATAGAACTTGAGGAAGCTCTTGCCAGATTCCTCGGTAAGGAAGCTGTTCTGACTTTCTCAACAGGCTTCCAGTCAAATCTCGGAATCATCAGTGCACTTGTCGGTCTCGGCGATTATGTAATCATGGACAGAGAGAACCACGCAAGTCTCTATGACGCATGTCGTCTCTCTTTCGGTAAGATGCTTCGCTTTGGTCATAACGATATGGAAGACCTCGAGAAGAAGCTTCAGGCTGTTCCTGAAAATGCAGGCTGTCTGATCGTTACTGACGGTGTCTTCTCTATGGGCGGTGATATTGCAAACCTTCCTGAGATCTGCAGACTTGCCAGAAAATACGGTGCACGTGTTATGGTTGATGATGCACATGGACTCGGTGTTATCGGCAAGGGCGGTCGTGGTACAGCAAGCTACTACGGACTTGAGGACGAAGTTGATATCTACATGGGAACCTTCTCAAAGTCACTTGCATCACTCGGTGGTTATATGGCTACCTCAGCAAGAGTTGTTGATTACGTAAAGCATTGCTCACGTCCATTCATCTTCTCTGCTTCAATCACACCTGCAAGCTGTGCTTCTGCACTCGCAGCTCTTAAGATCCTTGAAGCTCATCCGGAGCTCCCTGAGACTCTTCAGTCAAGAGCACTGTTTATGCGTCAGAAGCTTAAGGAAGCAAATATACGTATGCGTGAATCAAACGGTGAGCGCGTACCTATCATTCCGATCTATACATATGAGCTTATCCCTACACTTACTGTTACCAAGGCTCTTTATGATCGTGGAGTATATGTAAATTCATCTATACCACCTGCAACAGCACCTGGTGAAGCTCTGATCCGTACCAGCCTCATGGCTACACATACAGAGGAGCTTATCGATGAAGCTGTAGGAATTATCGGTGAGGTTCTTCACGAGCTTCATATCGGAGAATAATATAGTCCTGTTCTGAGAATTCCAGAAAGCGGACACAAAGAAAACGAACCATTTCAGTCTAATGCGAAATGGTTCGTTTTTTTGTATAACATATGCTGATTTTCCTATCCCTCTGCCTCTGCATTGAGATATTTTCTGAGTATTGCTTCAAGCTCTGCAGGCTCGATAGGCTTGGACAGATAATCATCAAAGCCCTCTGAGAGATACATCTCTCTGACGCCTGAGATTGCATTTGCGGTAAGTGCTATCACCTCTGTTTTATCCGAAATAAGCTTACGCGCTTTGATCTCTCGCAGCACCTCGATACCATCCATCTCCGGCATCATATGATCCAGAAAGATGATATCATACTCTTTCTCAGACAGGACCTGAAGCGCTTCCTTTCCGGAGCCCACCATATCTGCCTTGATTCCGAAGAGTCCAAGCAGTTTTCCTGCAACCTTCAGATTCATCTTGTTATCATCAACAACAATAACTCTGGCATCAGGTGCACTGAATTTCTCTTCCTGATCATCCTTTTCAGCCTGCTTATGAGCTCTCTTTTTGTAATCGCCCATAGGCTCGGAATTCTCAACCTTCTGTGGCAGAACGAAACTAAAGGCTGAGCCCTGATGATAGACACTCTTCACCTCGAGCTGACTGTCCATCTTACTTAAGAGGCCTGTAACTATAGAAAGACCCAGTCCGGTTCCTTCAATAGTTCTGTTGTGGATCAGATCAACTCTCTTAAATGATTCTGTAAGAACTCCGATGTCCTCTTCCTTGATACCGATACCTGTATCAATAACACTGACAGCTATCATAGCTGTACCATCCGTCTCGCTTTCCTTCTTTACAGAAAGCGTCACACTGCCCTTTTCGGTATATTTAACAGCATTGGTAAGAAGATTTGTTATCACCTGTTTTATGCGGATGTCATCGCCTCTGAGTGTCTTCGGAAGTTTTTCATCCGCATCAATGATAAGTTCAAGTCCTTTGGTCTTAGCCCTCTCTGAGATCGTATTTTCAAGATCATATATCAGAGTTGCCGTCTCATAATTCACCGGCTCTATCTCCATCTTACCATCTTCGATCTTAGAAAAGTCCAGAATGGAATTAATGATCGACAGAAGTGTTCTTCCCGAACTCTTTATATTCTCGGCATATTCCTTTATCTGAGGTTCACTGCTCTCACGCATGACCATCTCGTTCATACCAAGGATAGCATTGATAGGAGTCCTTATCTCATGTGACATCTGTGCAAGGAACGAACTCTTCGCTTCATTAGCCGACTCGGCTGCAGTCTTCTCAAGCTTAAGGATCTCTGCCTCCATCTCCTTCTGGCGTTCCTTCAGCTTAAGTGTTTCGAGCTTCTTGGTCTCGAGTGTATTGTCCTCAGTTCTCAGCTGGTAACCTGTTCTTCTCTTGCCAGCATATAGGTGGCTGACGGTTATCTTATAACTGATATCATTTCTTGTAACGTAAAAATATGTCGAATCGCTGCTCAGCTGAAGTTTGTCCACGCATCTGATTATTTTGGCAAAGTTTTCGTTATTCTCCGGAAGAACCTGATCAACGTAGAGATCAGCTAATTCAGGGAGGCACTCAAGTGCCGGATCCGTACATCCGAGATATCTCATCTTCATATCAAAACTCGCGAAGCCAATGCTTCCGTTTTCGGACAAACTGGTTATCGCCGTTTCCATTATATCATACAGGTTGATACGGCTCATGATTATGAGGAAGATCACCTGTGAGAACAGATATGATGCCGGAAGAAGCTCCAATGCCGGATTAAACGGTTTACCGATAATAAATGCCAGCATGATTACCATATAGACGGTAAGAAGAAGTATCGAATTGGTCCTTGATATATTCTTCCTGGTCAGACTATAGATGATCACGGACAGGTTTGCGATCAGATAGAGGGCTATCATCGCATAGTAAACCGTATGCGCCGGTCCGTATTCTTTAACAAGGTATGATACACCATGATACTGTTTCAGCTCGACGCTCTTATACATCAGGCCGTTGCTTGAGGTATTGATCGCTATAAAGAGAAGTACCGATCCTATCGCCATAAGGGTACCGGTCACAAGCTTAGGTATCTTCAGCTTACAGAAGTTGATAACGTAGAGGAAGAAGAAAACCTCAAGGAAGCAGCCATCCAGATATTCGATGGCATTGGCCAGGATAGCTTCGCTTTCATTCGTTGCCATGGCAACAGAAAGATACCCCAGATTGATGACAGGGATAAATACAAAGATTATCGGAAAATGAACCGATATACCTCTCCTCCATCGAAGGACAAATACTGATGATAAAAGAACTGACAGAATTACTGTCGCATGAAAATAAACTATCATAACTTCTAACCTCTTCTCCAACCGGCGGCTTCTCCGACCAACGGATTACTCACCGCCAAGCTTCCTGCATATCTCTTCATACTTCTTGATGAAGTCTTCGGCATCCTTGTAAATAAAGTCCGTATTACCGGCTTTTGCCGCAAACTCATGCTTCTTCGCTCTCTCACTTAAGTCTTTCATTCCTAATTCTCTATATTCTGTGGAAGGGTTGCTCTGATAGTCTGATTATCCTGAAATTTCGGATAACCATCCGATAGGCGATAGAATTATATCATATTTCCATGCCTCTATATACTATTTTTTGCTGAAAACACATCATCATGGCTACGAAAAAGAGAACTTTATCTAGTCTCATTCAGCCTTGGAACGCCTGCTCCCGGACTTAACTATCTTACATACCATCAGCAGATAAAATACAAACTGAAGTACCGCAAATACACAGCCTATCGGATATGCGATCTCCTTCTTTATGCCAAAGCCTTCGCTCGCCATAAGGATATAGGTCAGGCTGACCGCCGACATGAAGGCCGCCGGCATGGCTGTGACAAGAGAATACCACTTATGCTCTCTGGTTTTTATCAGATAAACCGTTGCCACCCACAGAGTGATCATGGCAAGTGTCTGATTGCTCCATGAAAAATATCTCCAAAGGACATTGAAATCCAGCTGGGTCAGGAGTGCTCCGAGTCCCAGCAGAGGAAGTGTTATGATAAGACGGTTCTTAAGTTTCTTCTGATCCAGATGAACCACCTCGGCAAGTATCAGTCTTGCCGAACGGAAGGCTGTATCACCTGAGGTTACAGGACATGCAACAACCCCGACTATAGCAAGGATGCCGCCCACCGTACCGAGCATTCCCTTGGAAATATCATAAACTACACCTGACTGTCCATTAGCTGAAATAGCATCAAACAGACCGCCTGTAACACCATAAAAGGCAACGCCGCCTGCTGCCCACACAAGAGCTATTACGCTTTCGGAAAGCATCGCGCCGTAGAATATCTTTCTTCCCACCTTCTCTGAGGTGATGCATTTTGCGACCAGCGGAGACTGTGTTGCATGAAAACCTGATATGGCGCCACATGCAACAGTAACAAACATATACGGCCAGACCGGAAGCCCCTGAGGATGCAGATTGGACAGGCTGATTTCAGGAACGGTATATCCACCGTGTACTATACCGAACAGTATGCCTGCAGCCATCGTGATAAGAACCACTCCGAAAACAGGGTACAGCCGTCCGATTATCTTGTCGATCGGAAGCAGTGTGGCAAGTACGTAGTAAAGCAGTATTATTACGATCCATATATTTGCATTCATAAAGCCCGGTGTCAGCTTGGCAAGAAGCGCAGCTGGGCTGGTGACAAAAACTGTACCGGTGAGCAGAAGCAGCAGAACCGAAAAGGCACGCATGATCCATTTTAATGCGGGTCCCAGATAGATTCCGGAAAGCTCTGCTATCGATGCACCGTCATGACGCTCAGAGATCATACCACTCATGAAGTCATGAACGCCACCCCCAAGAATCGCTCCGAAAATGATCCAGAGAAATACAACCGGTCCGAAGCAGGCTCCCATAAGCGCACCGAAGATAGGGCCGGTTCCTGCTATATTTAAAAGCTGAACAAGGAAGGCCTTCCATGTCTTCATCGGAACGAAATCAACTCCATCCTCCTTCGCAAAGGCCGGAGTTATCCTGTCATCCGGTTCGATCACCTTCGCCACGAATCGTCCGTAAAAAACATAACCCAGTATTAAAACTATGAATGAGCAAATTAATGAAATCATATTCTCCCTTCCTTCCTTGCTTCAATTGTCAACGACTGCTCCTGGTGATAATTCGTACCAGTAAATAAAATCACCCCATTACCAGTCTAAAATAATATATGATGATTGTGAAATGATATTTTCTATCTATTGTTTTATGATGATCAATCGGCTTTTCGATTTCGCAGTGTGATTATTGAAAGTATCTTCGCCAGAATATACGCCGATATGATCGTAAATGCATATGTCAGTCCAAGATATAACACATCAGACATAGTTCCTTCCGGTCCTCCCGGCAGGTTCCATCTGTATACATCATGGATCAGATATATCTCATAAGTGAAGCTTCCAAGAAATCTCAGCACAGGATTTCCATACTCAAGCTTCAGGTTAACAAGCAGCATTATGAACATGAAGATCATGCAGAGTATCAGCTGCACTATAAGTGTCAGAAGCTTCTCCGGATAGCCCGGGTGTCCCGGCCATTCCTTGTAATAACCAAAACCTGCCTCAACATATTCCTGTAAAATAAACCATCCGACGAAGATCAATAATGAAAGCGGAAGCAGTACCTTCCATCGTCTCACCATAAAGGTTTTAACCCGGCTTTCATATTTTGCAAACAGTATTCCCATGATGAAGATAAGTGTTGTGTTATACCACCACTCACCCATAAACCAGTGCCCTCTGATCTTTGTTGTATCATGACCCAGAAGAAGCGCCGCGATCACAAGTATCGTCGTAAAAATCGTCAGCCAGCAGATTGCTTTACAATCCGACCCAGCCTTCCTGAAGCACAGATAAAACAACGTATAGAGAACTGTCAGCTCAACTATGAACCATGCATTACTGTTTAACAAAGTGAAACCAACCAATGAAGTAACAATGTCAAGTGCATTACTGACTTTACCCTTGGAGACAAAGATCAGATAGATTATATTTGTGACAAAGAACGGAATCAGTATCTTCGGAAGTCTCTTTCGTAACATTCCTTCCAGATAGTTTTCTTTCGTCTTATAGCTCTTAAACAGTCCAAATCCCGAAAAGAAAAAGAATACTGACGTACACAGAATACCGAAGGAATTCCATGCGGTTACAGGTCCCTTATCTATCGCCCCGTAATTAGTTATCCTCTGCACCATATGATGAAGTATGACCATAAGTGCCGCAAAAACCTGCATCGCCTTGGCCTGCCCCAGACTCCATGCCTCACCAGAGGATTCCTCAGTTCTTCGCACCTTCGCCCCGGCAAAGAGTATTGTGAAAATGATTATAGGAAATAAAACTAATAAAATATCTGACATATAACTAAAACGTTTTCCCCAAATAGTGCTACATCAATCTATACTCAAACATCTCATATTCAAGCTTTGACCCTTCATTGATCTCCGGCGGGAGCAGGGCTCTGGCAACACATTTAAGATCATTTTCAGGTGCCGCTATGTTTCTGAGATAAGCATAATCACCATCAAGTTTTTCAACTATATATTCAATTCTATCCATTATTTTTTCTCCCTTTTCCCAACAAATACTTCTTTTTCACTATATCACTAAAGCATCAATTACAGCTTCGTCGTCCACTGTGAGCAGTCCCAGACATCGGTCGCAAGCCCTTCATAGAATTCCGGTTCATGGCAGACCATGATGATACTGCCCTTATACTCCTTAAGTGCCCTCTTCAGCTCGTCCTTAGCATCCTGATCCAGGTGATTGGTAGGCTCGTCGAGAACTAGGAGATTGGACTCTCTGTTGATCAGCTTGCAGAGTCTGACCTTGGCCTGTTCACCTCCCGAAAGCACCTTGCACTTACTCTCGATATGCTTTGTGGTAAGGCCGCATTTGGCAAGTGCCGCACGAACCTCGTACTGTGTAAAGCCAGGGAATTCGCCCCATATCTCTTCGATACATGTCGTATTGATATCCGGCGACATCTCCTGCTCAAAATATCCTATTTCGAGGTAATCTCCTCTGTTAGTAGTTCCCGAAACAGGCTTTATCAGTCCCAGAAGACTCTTCAGAAGTGTAGTCTTGCCGATACCGTTCGCACCGGTCAGAACTATCTTGTCATTTCTCTCCATACGGAAATTAATAGGCTTTGAAAGCGGTTCGTCGTAACCTATGACCAGATCGTTTGTCTCGAAAATAACCTTTCCGGAGGTTCTCGCCTCCTTGAAGTTGAATTCCGGCTTCGGTTTCTCATAAACCTTCTCTATCAGCTCCATGTTATCCAGCTTCTTCTGGCGCGACATGGCCATATTTCTCGT
>DOVL01000294.1 GCA_003520105.1 Lachnospiraceae bacterium
AATCAGAATATGGATATAACCCATTTTGAAGAGGAACTTGAGTCGTTCAAGCAGGGCTTTGCAAGGAACTACGAGCTTGCGAGCAAGAAGTTCAATGAGGCAATTGATGATATCGATAAAACTATAAAATATCTTGAAAAAACCAAAGAAGCTTTGCTTTCGTCAGAAAACAACCTGCGTCTTGCCAACAACAAGGCAACGGATCTTACAGTAAAAAGACTGACTAAAAACAATCCGACGATGCAGGCAAAATTCAGAGAGTTGAAGGGAAAAGATGAGTAGCAGTTTCGTGATGAAATAAAGATGTAATCAGTATCGGAGCAGGTGATAAACAGTTGTTTACAGACCTGTAATGGTATATATTATAAGGTGGAGCTGACAGGTTTTGTTATTTGTCACGTGGAGGTAGATGAGATGTTTTGTCCGTATTGTGGAAGTGAATTATTTGATGGGGCGGCTGTCTGCGCAAAATGTGGTGCAAAGCTGCCTGTTATTCCTGCGCTTCCGACAGGAGCTGATCAGGACAAAACTACAGCTAACGACACCGCAACCGGCACAGGCACCGACCACACACCGGAGGGTGATGTATCACATAACCTCGTGCCTGCAAACGAAACATCGCATGCCCTCGTACCGGTGAATGATGAACCGCATGAACTCGTTCCATACGACAGTTCCGAGAAACTTCCGGCGGTGTACAAACCGAAGAAGAAGCTTTCGAAGAAGACTGTCATAATTGCGGCTGTGATCATAGCAGTTATTGCTGTGGCGGGTATTATTACCGGAATACTCCTTCATAATAAAGACATAGATAAAACCAATAATTCAAAATGGAGCGAAAAACCTCAGGGCAAGCATATCGCTGCGACTGAACTTCCTTACGCTCCTCAGCTTAACATAGTGCTTTCAAAACTCTATTCTATACGTGTTACGGATGATTTTTATGACGATGGTGAAGAGGGGTTATTTGGCGGCGGCATCAGTGATGAGGATAAAGAGATGTTGCAGGCGGATCCGCGTCACTACGATTCACGGGAGATATCGGGCGGCGGACAGGACATTCTTGAAAATATAGTGAAAACATCGAGCGTTGCCGATTTTTCTATTTATCCGGTTGAGGCTCCGAAGTATTTCAATACAAGAAATGGCGATTCCATGGATCCGTGGGGCAGGGCCGCAACGCTTGGTTCATACAACAAGTGTGATTCGGATTCTGTCAGGTGGATCGCTATTAATATTTTCAACGCAACCGACAAGGATGTGGATACTCTTACGGACAGAGCGAACAAGAGAAGCGGTTCGGTAACGGGGTATTATTATTCCGATGACAGTTATTACTATTACGGTGGAAATGCGCCTTCTAAGGGTAAACAGGTTTATGAGATATCCATTGGCGATGTGATGTTTGACGGAAGCTGCTATTACATCAGCTACCGGATAAATATGGGTTATCTGAGAGATGATTCCGGCGAGGATGTTCCGCAGTATTTAGATGGTTATGCCGTCATGGGTCTGAAGGAGATTGATGGTGAAAAATACTGGTCGGTCTATTATCACAGCGGTGAGATTCCGAGCAAGCTGGCAGCTAAAGAATATACGGATATCAAGGATATTATTGCCAATGACTGCATGAAATATGTGGTTGATGCGGGCGTTGCAAAGAAGAAGCCGGGATCATATTCGGTCACTGAAGAGTGGCGCGAGGATATCGGAATTTATTGGCTGGTTCAGATGTATGAGGGCTCGTCAGAGTCCGGTGATCAGGGCAAGACAATTGCTTATTATTTTGTGCACAAGGATTGTACAGTTTACGACTGGTGGGATATGTCGGATGAACCGAAAAACATCCCGGTGTATTATAAAAATGAGTGAAACCGGATCGATGTATTAAATAGACATGATAATTAGGTGAAATAAGATGATATACACAGTGACATTTAATCCGTCGCTTGACTATATAGTAACGGTTGACAATTTCAGAGAGGGCGCGACCAACAGAACTGCCGAGGAGCTGATGCTTCCGGGCGGAAAAGGAATAAACGTATCAATCGTTCTGAGTAACCTCGGTGTGAAAAATACAGCAGTATATTTCAGTGCGGGTTTTGTCGGAAGAGAGATCACGAGACGTATAGAGGAATGCGGCATTACTGCCGAAGAGATCATAATTTCTGATGGCTGCTCCAGGATAAATACAAAGCTTCGTTCTGTCGTGACAGTAAATGATAAAAAAAGAATTAAAGAAACCGAGATCAACGCCTCGGGACCTGTAATACCTGCTGGTAAGGTAGAGGAACTTTTTGCACTTCTTGACCTTTTGCAATCCGGAGACATACTTGTTCTTGCGGGCAGCATCCCGAAGAGCATGCCGGATACTATTTACAGCGATATCATGAAGAGGCTTGCAGGCAGAGGTATTGATATGGTTGTCGATGCGACAGGCAGTCTTCTTATGAATGTTCTGGAATATAGGCCTTTCCTCATAAAACCGAACAATCACGAGCTTGGAGAAATCTTCGGTACAGAGCTTCGCACAAGAGAGAGCGTAATTCCTTATGCTAAGAAGCTGCAGGAAAAAGGTGCGAGAAATGTTCTCATCTCCTTAGGAGGAGAAGGAGGAGTTCTTGTTGCCGAGGATGGATCGGTTCTTACAAGTGAGGCTCCGGAGGGAGAACTTGTCAATTCGGTCGGTGCCGGAGACTCAATGGTTGCGGGCTTCATAGCCGGCATCACGGAACGTCCCGGAGATTATAGCCATGCCTTTAAACTTGGGCTCGCGGCCGGTTCGGCAAGTGCATGCTCAGAGTATCTGGCAACCGGAGATGGTGTGACTCGCATGTACGAATCATTATAAGCGTGAGATTATATAATGATATGAGATAGCGCGTATGATGACGCGTGAATGATTCTGAAAACATTGATATCATTCAATGAAACAATGAACAGAAAGGACAACCATGTTATCCGAAAAACGTCAGGAAGAAATACTTAGAATAGTAAATACGGAAAAAAGCGTATCTGTTCAGAAACTCAGAGAACTTTTCAACACATCTGAATCGACGATACGAAGAGATATCATTGCTCTTGACAAGGAAGGAAAACTCCTGAAGGTCTTTGGGGGAGCTGTTTCTCTTGATGCTCCTGCACCCAGAACAAAGTTTGAGGAGAGGCTGGAGCAGAATCATGATGAAAAGATCAAGATCGCCAGAGCTGCAGCTGAACTGGTTGAGCCGGGAGAATACATATTTATCGATGCGGGAACGACGACGGGCTATATGATAGAAATGCTCAGAGAGAAACGCGCGACTTATATCACTAATTCTATTTCGCATGCCAGGAAGCTTGCGGAGAGAGGTTTTCATGTATTTCTTATCGGCGGAGAACTTAAGGATTCGAGTGATTCGATAGTTGGGGCAGATGCGGTACTTCATATTCAGAAATACCATTTTACGAGGGGCTTTTTTGGCACGAGCGGAATAAGCATGAACGCTTATTTCACGACTTCCGATGTGCGCGAAGCTCTGATCAAGAGGGTTGCCGTTGAAAATACACTTCCGGGCAACAGATACATCCTTGCGGATCATGATAAGTTCGGCAGTGTCAGCACCGTAACCTTTTCGGAGTTTATCGGGACGGTTATCATTACGGACCGAAAGCCGGATGATGTATTTATGAGAAGTATAGATATCAGAGTTGTTCGGTAGATATTGAAGTTGCACATAAACGGTATTGTTATCGAAATAAAGTTGTATAAAAATCACACTTGTTTAAATCAGACCCATGTTATATAATATCATCGGTTAGGTAACTAAAACTATATTAGTTATTAAAGCGGCTCCAATCGTGGGGCTCACAAACATATATTTTACGGAGGTAAAAACAAAATGTTAGTTTCAGCAGAGAAGATGCTCAAAGACGCAGTTGCAGGCGGTTATGCAGTTGCACAGTTCAACATCAACAATCTTGAGTGGACCAAGGAGATCCTTCTTGAGTGCGAAGAGCTCAAGAGCCCTGTTATCCTCGGTGTATCAATGGGTGCTGCAAAGTACATGACAGGATATAAGACAGTTGTTGCTATGGTAAGTGCAATGATCGATTCTCTCGGAATCACTGTCCCTGTAGCACTTCATCTTGATCATGGTAACTATGAAGCTGCAAAGGCTTGTATCGAGGCCGGATTCTCATCTATCATGTTTGACGGCTCATCACTTCCACTTGAGGAGAACGTTGCCAAGACTACAGAGCTCGTTGCTATCTGCAAGGAGAAAGGAATCTCTCTTGAGGCAGAAGTAGGCGGAATCGGCGGCGAGGAAGACGGCGTTGTTTCTACAGGTGAGTGTGCGGATCCTGCAGAGTGCAAGCAGATCAATGATCTTGGTGTAACGATGCTTGCTTGCGGTATCGGAAATATCCATGGTAAGTATCCTGCAAACTGGGCAGGTCTTCAGTTCAACGTTCTTGAGAGCATCAAGGCAGTTGTTGGTGACAGACCACTCGTTCTTCACGGTGGTTCAGGAATTCCTGATGAGCAGATCAAGAAAGCTATCTCAATGGGCGTTGCAAAGGTTAATGTAAATACAGAGCTTCAGCTTGTATTTGCAGATGCTACAAGAAAGTACATCGAGGCTGGTAAGGATCTTGAGGGTAAGGGTTATGACCCACGTAAGCTTCTTGCTCCTGGTGCCGCAGCAATCAGAGAAGAAGTTAAGAACCGTGTTGCAGTTTTCGGTTCGGCTAACAGAGCTTAATAGATTTTACTATCATGCCGGAGGTCGTAAGACTTCCGGCATTTTTTGTGTAGACAATGAGCCAAGTGGCTGCATGCATAGAATATGCATATGCAGACATTTGGCGAATGACCATCACCGAGTGACGTAGTCACGAGGGGATGAGCTGACGTAGTCAGCATCTACACAAAAGTGTAGACCCAAAAAGAATAAAAAAGAAAAATAAAAACTACAAGATTTTGTGTATTTGTGGTAGTATATCGTAGAGAGATTATGTGCGCTTTTAAGTGCATGAATCGGAGCGAATGTATGAGAATGGTTCTACAAACAGAGTCG